>JAISCM010000222.1 GCA_031265595.1 Tannerellaceae bacterium | reverse complement strand
ATCCGGTTTGGCAGTTGTTTCATTTTCCTTTTCATTTAGCGGGCGATACGGGGTATGGGCAGTTGTTTTGTTTGTTGGTGTTTTTTGTGTTTCTTTATTTCAACAGGAAGCGGCTTAACGGTGGGGCGTTTGTTCTTTTGCTGGCCCTTTCGCCCGGCTTTTGGTGGGAGATGTCTGTCAGAAGCGATTTATTGTGTAATATGCTGTTGGTGTATATGTTCTTATCTGCTATGTTTTACTATTCGTTCTGGAAGAAGCATCTTTATCTAACAGCTATACTTATAGGCTTATTTCTATGTACGAAGATGCTGGTAGCTCTGCCGCTATTCCTTTTTGTCTTCCCTCATTTTTTACGATTGGCTACAAAGCAGAAGGTGTATTTTGCCTTATTAGTCGTTGCAGGAGTGGTAGTTCCTTTTCTACCTTTTCTGTTTGGAGAGCAAGGTATACTGAATCATCCGGAATACAATCCGATGCTCCAGCAGACACGACAGGGGAATCATTGGGTGGTAGTTATACTGGCTGCCCTGATGATCTTTGCTTCTCTCCGGTGGAAAACGATGCAGGGTTGTTTCTTCCTTTCGGGGTTGTTTCTCTTTTTGTTGATAGCGTCGGTAGGGATAGAGATCACGTTGTATAATGATATACATTATACGCTATTTGGGGATGAGTTCGATGTTTCCTATTTCAATGTTTCGATACCCTTCTTTCTGTATTGTATAAATAAAAAGAAGGAATAGGCGCTGGTATCAGGTTTTGATTTGGTCGAAGCCTTCTCCGTATACGCCTCTTACGATGCTTTGGGAGATGAAGGCTTGGCTGTCTATTTCTTTTATTAGTCTGAAGATGGTGACGGATTCGGATTTTTTGGCTAATAAGACGATTACTTTGGTTGGTTTGCCGGAGTAGCCCCCTACCCCATCGAGCAGGGTGCAGCCTCTTCCTAAGTCTTTGATGATGCATTCGGTTATCTCGTCGTACTTTTGGGAGAAGATGAGGAACTGGACGGACTGGCGGTTGGCGTTGATGATGCGGTCGAGCATATAGTTGCTTACACCCATTTCTACAAAGGCAAAGATGATCTTGTTTACATCCTTAAAGAGTAGGTAGGAAGAGCTGATGATGATGAAATCTAAAAAGAGCAATCCCATTCCGATAGAGATGTTCTTGTATTTATTGATGATGGCGGCAATGATGTCTGTCCCGCCGGTACTGCCGTTGGCCGAGAATATAATGCCCAGCCCTGTGCCGCATATACCGCCTCCGAGGATGATAGACATAAACGGTTGGTCTTTGATTACCGGGACGCCGCCCAGCAGCCATTCGAAAAAAGACAGGGAGACTGATAAGGCAATGACCCCGAATATTGTTTTTATCAGAAACTTAAAGCCTAATATCTTGAAGGCAATGGCCAATAAGACAATATTGATCACTAAATAAGAGACGGAAACCGGGATGGAGGTAGCAAAGAAGATAAGCGCACTGATACCGCTTACCCCCCCGGTTACGATCTCGTTTGAAAGAATGAACCCATTGAATCCGAAGCCATACATGATCGTTCCGATGAGGATCATCAGATAGTCTTGTACGGAATAGAAAACGTTTCGGATATGTTTCTGCATCAAATTACAATATTTACAATCTTATTTGGTACAACAATGATCTTCTTAGGCGCCTTGCCTTCCAGCCATCTGGCAGCGCTTTCGTGGGCTAAGGCAGCTTTCTCTACGTCTTCGCGGGGCGTTTCTGCCGGTAGTTCTATATTGAAACGGGCTTTGCCATTGAACGAAACGGCGTAGGTTACGATGTCTTCTTTCAGGTATTCTTCCTTCCAGGCGGGCCATTGCGCTTCTATGATCGTTGGTTGGTTTCCTGCCTCGTGCCATAATTCTTCCGCTATATGTGGGGCAAAGGGGGAGAGTACGATCAGCAGGGTTTCTACTATCTCCCGTTTGTTGCACTTTAAGGCGGTCAGCTCATTTACGCAGATCATAAAGGCGCTTACAGAGGTATTGAAAGAGAAATGTTCAATATCGAACGATACTTTTTTAATTAGTTTATGGAGCGACTTTAATTCGCCGGCTGTTGGCGCAGCATCCGTCAGGCTTAATGCGCCTGTGCTGTCGAAGCATAAGGCTACTAACTTTTTAAGGAAGCGGTGAACGCCGTCTATGCCATTCGTATCCCAGGGCTTGGATTGCTCCAACGGGCCTAAGAACATTTCGTACAGGCGCAGCGTATCCGCTCCGTACCTTTCTACAATCACATCCGGATTCACTACATTGAACATAGATTTAGACATTTTCTCTACCGCCCATCCGCAGATATACCTGCCGTCTTCGGTGATAAATTCGGCGGTTTTGTACTCCGGGTTCCAGTTGCGGAAGGCTTCCATATCCAGTATATCGTTGCTTACGATGTTTACATCTACATGCAAAGGCGTTACTTCATACGCGCTCTTCAGGTTCAGCGATACGAATGTGTTCGTGCCGTTGATGCGGTATACAAAGTTAGAGCGCCCCTGTATCATCCCCTGGTTGATCAGTTTGCGGAAAGGCTCCTCATCCTTGATGAGGGCCAGGTCGTAAAGGAATTTGTTCCAGAAGCGGCTGTATATCAAGTGGCCGGTAGCATGTTCGGTGCCCCCTACGTATAGATCTACGTTTCCCCAGTAGGCATTGGCTTTTTTGTCTGCCAACGCCTTATCGTTATGCGGGTCTTCGTAGCGGATGTAATAGGCAGACGAACCGGCAAATCCGGGCATCGTGTTCAGTTCGAGGGCGAAGATGGTTTTATTATCTATCCGGGATGTTTCCGTTACCTGGCCGTTTACGCTGTCCCACGCCCATTTGTCGGCGCGGCCCAGAGGAGGCTCGCCTGTTTCTGTAGGGAGAAATTTATTTACTTCCGGCAGTTCCAGCGGCAGTTTATCCATTGGGATAGGCTGGGGCATTCCGTTGGCATCGTAATAGATAGGGAAGGGCTCGCCCCAGTAGCGCTGGCGGCTGAAGGTAGCGTCGCGCAGGCGGTAATTGGTCTTTACCTTGCCCAGTCCTTTTTCTTCGATAAACTGTTTGGTGTGGGCAATGGCTTGGGGTACGTTCAGGCCGTTCAGTACCAGGCCCCCTTCCGTCTCTTTTCCTTTTTGGGGAGAGTTTGTCATGATGCCCTCTTTGGCGTCGAAGCTTTCTTCGGATATATCGCAGCCTTCGATCAAAGGGACGATCGGCAGGTTGAAATGACGGGCAAAGGCATAGTCGCGGCTGTCGTGCCCCGGTACGGCCATGATCGCCCCGGTGCCATAGCCTGCCAGCACATAATCGCTGATCCATACGGGGATCGCTTCGCCCGTTACCGGATTGATGGCATACGAACCGGTACATACGCCGGTTACTTTCTTATCGGCTATGCGTTCGCGCTCCGTTTTCTTTTTGGTAGCCTCTATGTAATTGTCTACCTCGGGGCGTTGCTCCGGGGTAGTGAGCGCATCCACTAATTCGCTCTCCGGGGCCAACACCATAAAGGTGACGCCAAAGATCGTATCGGCGCGGGTAGTAAAGATGGTAAATGTTACGGGCGAATCTTTTACTTCAAACTGCATTTCGGCCCCTTCGCTGCGGCCTATCCAGTTGCGCTGCGTCTCTTTCAGCGACTCTGTCCAGTCTATTGTATCCAGGCCGTTCAGCAACCGTTCGGCATAAGCCGACACACGCAGGCACCACTGGCGCATCGTTCGTTGCTCTACGGGATAGCCTCCCCGTTCAGACAGCCCGTTCACTACCTCGTCATTGGCCAATACCGTGCCCAACGCCGGGCACCAGTTCACCCTCGTATCGCCCAGGTAAGCGATGCGGTAGTTCATCAGTATCTCCTGCTTTTCGCGTTCGCTCCTGGCCTTCCATTCATCGGCGGTAAAGGTATACGCTTCGCCGCAGGCTACATGCAATGGCGCTGCGCCCACCTGCTCGAAGGCTTCCACCAATTCTTCTATCGGACGCGCCTGCTGCATATCATAGCAGTAATAGCTGTTGAACATCTTGATAAATGCCCATTGCGTCCAACGATAATACACAGGGTCGCACGTCTGTACCTCGCGGCTCCAGTCGAACGAAAAGCCTATCTTATCCAATTGCTCCCGGTATCGCTCAATATTCTTTTTGGTAGTAATATACGGATGCTGCCC
>JAISCM010000220.1 GCA_031265595.1 Tannerellaceae bacterium | reverse complement strand
GTGGAGGTGTCTTCTTCCTCTTCGTTTGTGCCTTTTGGCGGTACGAAATCCGGTAGCGGTGTGTCTGGCGTGTCTTCGGTGGTGACGATGCCGGCATTGTCTACATTTACATTATCGTCTACGATGCTTAACACATCTGTTACAACTGCTTGAGGGGGTGGTGGCGGGGGAGGCGTCTGTTCGGGTATCGTAGCGGGTATTTCGTCTACCCATTCGATACCGCCGTCTCTGTCATTCACTAAGAGCTTACGATCCTGGGTTCCCCATTCGAAGCTGACGAACACGATGGCCATGGCAACTGTCAGGCCCATTAACAGGCTCATTGATTTCCTGTTTTCCAAATTTGCTTTCGCTGATTTTTTAGTTTCCATACTATTACATTTAGCATTTACTTTATAGATGCAATAGTGGGCACGGATTCCATACAACGTTCGCTCTTTTGTTTACAAAAAGGCGGCGGCCTTGCCAAAGACCTTCAGGAAGGCGTTGGTAATAAGGGCGGCTTCTACCTTGGGAGATGCGGGGAAGGGTACCTGGTGGGTATAGAGATAGGGGAAATCCAGCTCTTCCAGTATCCTGGACGAGGCGTTGCCTACTGCTTTGATGATGCCTGCGGTGGGGATAACGACGTCTTTCTTTAAGGAGATGGCGCGGATCCGGTGGCAGGCTTTGGCGAAGAAGCTTTCGCGGAAGTCTTTCAGTACGTTGGGGCGTATCATCGCTTTGAAGGCCTGCTCAAGGGAATCGTTCCGAAACGATGCGGGCAATTCGCGCCTTTCGAGGAAATCGTCGTTGAAGTACGATTGCAGCCGGTCGAACGCTTCTTTGTCGAGGATGTCGCGGGCATTGCCATCCATGTAATTGAAGATAGAGCCTCCGCAGAACATAAACAGGCGGGCGTCTGAAAATAGTTTGTCGGGGTTTGCCAGCAGGAGAACCTGCGACAGCAGAGCCCCGATAGAATAAGCAAAGAGGTTTACGGAGGTATCTTCCCTGAATAAGGGATGCTCGCCATTCTTTATTTCGCGTACAAGCTGGCAAAGGTTGTAGACCGATTCGCGCCCCGAGGCATAAAACCGCAGGGGGTGCCGGGAGATACGGGCGCTCAACGCTACGTTGACAAAGGTAGAATTGCCAAGGCCTTCGATCGCTTGCCGGCGCTGAGCTACCCAGGGCAAGACGGCGCGCGGGTTGCTCCATTGCTCCGGCGTACGGTTCATGTGAAAAGCGATGGGAAACAAGATAACCGCCTTGCCCGTAGCCGACGCCAGATACTCCGCCCAGGTGAGATATTTCTCCCACGAACGCTCGTTGAGCCCATGCAATAGAATGATGGCCTTTTCGTGCCGCTCTTCTCTCTTTGGCGCAAAGATAAGGTAGGAAAACGATTTGTTTTCCTGTATACAATCGTCGGTGAGGGGGCAGAAATCGGCGGTATGCAGCCCCCGTTGAAATTCTTTTATCTCGCCCACGCCTTCTTGTTGCGTGAAGCGGCAGGGGATCATTTCAAGGCGGGATGCCTCCAATGCCGTTCGTTTCTCGTACGAGAAAACCTTATTGAGCTGCTGTGTGCGAATCGTTATGTCCATACGCCGGGGGTGTGTCAGAATTAGATGCAAACAAACAACAACTGCGTGAAAGCGCCAAATGATAGGTTTATATGCCTCCCCAAAGGGATGAAAACGCCTATGGAGGGATAAAAACAGCTTATACGGGGTGAAAGAGAAGGGCTATATCGAGATTATTTCCTTATATTTGTGGAGAGAAAACATGTTGAAATGGATTTTTGGAATCAGAAGCTGCCTGCCTACATTTACGAAAAAGGAAACATTATCCGGTTGATATTATTGACGGCCCTCTTTGCCTTGGTGTTCATTAATATCTATAAACCGTTCGGTTCGCCGCATTGGTATCCGGTGTCCGACTTTAAGTTCTTTATCTTCTCCAGCCTGATTATCCTTACGGGGGTGCTTGTGGTGGTTATCAGCCGGGTGCTTATGTTTTACCGGGGGAAGAAGCATGCGATCACTTTCGGGCAATATAGCGGTTGGATTCTGGCAGAGATCTTTTTTATGTCGTTGTTCTACACCATTTATTCCTTATCTGTTAATGCCGGGCGCGAATGGCTGAGTGTATTTAAAGAATCGGCCATTAATACCAGCCTGGTATTGCTGCTCCCTTATGCCGCCCTGCACCTGTATTTCTCCTACCAGGATAAAGAGCAGCGGCTCCGTATGCTGGAAGAGAACGGAGCCAGCCAGGCATCGCGCACATCCGTATATAATTTCTATGATGAAAAAGGCGAACTTCGCCTGTCGGTAAAGAAGGAAAACCTGCTCTATATTGAATCGGCAGACAATTATGTGGTGATATGGTATCTCAACAAAGAGCATCCCACGAAGTTTATGCTTCGCAATTCCCTTCGTTCGCTCAAAGAGTATTTTGCAGAAACGCCCATCCACCGGTGCCATCGTTCGTTTATGGTAAACTTTGAACAGGTGAAGGTGATCCGCCGCCAGAAAGACGGTCTTTTTATGGAGTTTGATATTCCCGGCGTACCGGACATCCCCATCTCTAAGTCATATAGCGAGAAAGTAACCCATTGGTTTATGACCTACTCGTCGTAACCCCGCCTATCCCTTCGCAAGCCAGCGCCCGCCGAGGCGGTATACCGAGTACCAGGCTGCAAGAAAACCAATCGCCATGACCGTTACGAAAACAATAAAGATGTCTGAAAAGACGGCACGCACCGGATAGCTATTGATAACAAAAGCGCCGGCAGCCCCCATCTTTATCAGCCCCCATTCCTGCTGAAGCAGGCAAAGGAAGAGGCCGGTCACGATCCCTATCAGGGCGCCAAGGCCGGAAATCATCCACCCCTCAAGGAGGAAGATGCGCCGGATCAGGGAATCATCGGCCCCCAGGTTGCGGAGTGTCTTTACATCGTTTTGCTTCTCTATCATCAGCATCGATAAGGAGCCGGTTACATTAAATAAGGCTATCGTCAGTATGAAGCAGAGGATAAGGAAAGTCATCCATTTCTCTATCTGCATCATCTTGAAAGAAGCCTCCTGTTGCTCGTAGCGGTCTTTCACCACAAAGCCGTCGCCAAGCAGCGCTTTCACCTCTTTCTTTACAGAAGAGGCGGCGGCTCCCTCTTCCAGCTTTATTTCGATGGCGGATATTTCCGTTTCGTACGTAAACAGCTTTTTGGCCAGGGCGAGGGGCACGATCATATACTCATCGTCGTACATCGGCTGATTCATCCGGAAGACGCCGCGTATATAGGCATACTCCCGGTTGAAAGAAGCAGCCGGGTTCGACAGGTTGATCCGCTCGTTTCGCTTGGGAGCGTATAGTTCGAGGGGATAAACAAAATTGGCATTGATCCCCAAAGAGGCGGCGAGCCCGATACCAAGCGTAGCATAATCGGTTACTTCATCGTACAGGATAAATTCGCCGTCTATCAGTACATTGTCTATAGCGGTGAGTTCGCGGTAGTTGTCGTCTACGCCTTTTATGATGCCTATTTGCTGTCGTTCGCCATACTTTATCAATGCATGGTCTTGCAATACTTCGCCATACGACGATACCCCCTTTATCTCCATGAGCTGTTGCATCTTTTCCGAAGGCTCGAATACCTTTCCGGTGCGGGCCGTTACCTTTAAGCCAGGGTCGAGGCTACTGAACATCGAGGCGATCAGATCCGTAAACCCATTAAATACCGACAAGGCGAGAACCAACGCGATCGTAGCTACCACCACCCCGCACACAGACGCCATCGAGATGATATTAATGGCATTGTGAGACTTCCTGGAGAACAGATACCGGCGGGCTATGAAGAAGGAGACGCTCAATGTTTAGTTGTTAAGCAGTTTGTCTATATTCTCTATATAATCCAATGAGTCGTCGATGAAAAAGGAGAGGTTGGGGATCTGCCGCAATTGCGTGCGAACCCGTTGCCCCAGTTCATACCGGATAGACTTTGTGTTGGCGCGTATCGTTTCGAGTAATTCATTCCCTTTGTCGGAAGGGAAAATACTCAGGTACGCTTTTGCCACGCTCAAATCCGGGCTTACCCGCACGGCGCTGACCGAAATAAGCGTTCCCGGCGTCGCCTGGGTCTGCTTTTGGAATATATCGCCCAGTTCTTTCTGAAGGAGGCGTTCAATCTTGCTTAATCGTTTCGTGTCCATCGTGTTTTGTTTTTATTTTTTCCATACGACGGTAAGGCCGTCGCGTAAAGGTAATATAACTTTTTCTATTCTGGCGTCTTGCCTGATCTTTTCGTTAAATTCGCAGATGCCTGCCGTTTGCTTATCGCCGGGCGGAGGCGTTTCAAGTACCTTCCCGTCCCAAAGGATATTATCGGCCAGTATGATCCCCCCTTTGCGCACCAGGGGGAATACCAAGTCGTAATAAGCCGGGTAAAGACGTTTGTCTGCATCGATAAAAACCATATCGAACGTCTCGCCGAGGGTAGGGATGATCTCCAGGGCATCGCCGAAGAACAGCTTTATCTTCTCACGGTAAGGAGAGCGGGGGAGATAGTTCATGATGAAATCTTCCATCTCATCGTTTATCTCGATGGTGTAAATAAGGCTGTCGTCGTCTATGCCTTCGGCCATGCACAGGGTGGCGTATGCCGTATAGGTTCCTATTTCGAGGATGCGCTTCGGGCGAAACATCCGGCAGATCATTTTAAGTATCCGGCCTTGTAAGTGGCCGGATAGCATACGCGGACGAAGCAGGTTTACATGCGCATCCCGGTAGAGAGTAGCCAAAAGCTCCCCTTCCTCATCTATATGCGAAAGGATATAGGCCTCCGGTTCGGCTGTCATTTCTTTTCTTTGAACGTGGGAAGCAGATAGTTTTCGGCATTATCAAGTACTTTCCCCACATTATTGATCTCCAGAAAGGTAGTGCCGCCCCCTTCGCCAAAGCTCCCGCTCAGGTAGGCTACCATATTATTACGGGTGATATGCCCGCTGTTGATAAGCTCGCGCAAGGCATCGAAAAAGTAAGCGCGGCGGCTGTCGTTCCAGGCCTGATGAACGGCCCATACGCCGTAAGAAAGCGAGAGCGTCCGCATCACATTCTCATTATAACAAATGGCGTATACGGGCGATGTTCCCCTGAAGGCAGCCAGGTAGCGGGCGGTGCGTCCGGTATGGCTGTCGGTAATAATTGCCTTCACATGTAGCTTAGACGACGACTTTACGGCCTGCTTTGCCAGAAACGAGGTAACGTCCAGATCGCTTCCCCCTATCGGTACGCGGATGTCGTTGGCGGCCAGCTTGGTTTTCTCGGCTTCCCGGGTTATTTTCGCCATGGTCTGTACGGCTTCTACCGGATATTTGCCGTAGGCCGTCTCGCCGCTCAGCATCAGGGCGTCAGTACGGTAATAAATAGCATTGGCTATGTCTGTTACCTCGGCGCGCGTAGGGCGTGGGTTCGTTATCATGGAGTGGAGCATCTGCGTGGCTACGATCACCGGCTTCTTTACTTCCACACATTTGCGTATCAATATCCGCTGTATGCCCGGTATCTTTTCTGCCGGCACTTCTATTCCCAGATCGCCGCGGGCCACCATGATGCCGTAGGCCGCTTCCAGTATCTCGTCTATATTATCCACACCCTCCTGGTTCTCTATTTTGGCGATGATCTTTATCGGGCTGTTGTGCTCGTCCAGGATGCGTTGGATGTCCAGCACGTCTTGTTTGCTCCGTACAAAGGAATGGGCGATGAAGTCGATGTCGTTCTTGATGCAGTAAAGGATATTGTTCCTGTCTTTTTCGGTTAAAGACGGGAGGTTGATCCGTACACCAGGGACGTTCACACTCTTGCGGCTGCCCAGCACGGCGTCGTTCAGGGCTTCGCACACAAGGTAGCCGGGATGTTTCTCTACTACTTTCAGGTCGAGGTCGCCATCGTCTATCAGCATATCGTCGCCTATCTTCATATCATGTACGAAATTGCGATAAGATACGCAGAGGCAGTCTGCTGTTGTTTCGGCGTCGGGATCGCCTTTTACTTTTACTTTGTCGCCCGTCTTAAAGGCTATCGGGCTTTGCGCGGTAGTTGTCCGTATTTCCGGGCCTTTGGTGTCCATCAATATGCCGATCCGGTTTGATACGGCCCGTACATTATTAACTATCTTGTTAAAACCGTCTTCGTTGAGGTGCGCCGAATTCATGCGTACCACGTTCATTCCCGAGTGATATAATTCGCGTATAAAATCCACCTCGCAACGCTGGTCGGAAATAGTTGCTACAATCTTAGTATGCTTCAACATAAAAAATGATATTTTAAAGTTGACAACAGTCTGTTGTCAACTGATTAATGCTACTAACGCTAATTCGTACGATTTAAGCCCGAAGCCCGCAATAACCCCTTTGCAGGCAGCCGAAATCAGGGAGTGATGCCTGAACTCCTCGCGGGTATGTACATTAGATATATGTACTTCCACTACCGGAGATTCGACGGCTTTTATCGCATCGTGCAGGGCAATAGATGTATGCGTATAGGCTCCTGCATTGAGGATAATGCCATCGTAGCTGAAACCCGTTTCGTGTATCTTATCTATTAAATCTCCTTCGGCATTGCTTTGGTAATAGTCAATTTGGCAGGAGGGGTATTGATTGCGTAAAACTTCCAGATACGCTTCAAACGAAGTATTGCCATAAACGGTGGGTTCACGCTTTCCCAACAAGTTTAAGTTGGGGCCGTTAATAATCTGAAACTTCTTCATTGTCTTGTAAGTTTATTACCTTTGTACCGGTAGCTGATGACCATAATCGGGGCAAAGGTAGTGATTTTATGAAAGATATTGTACGTAAATATCATATTTATCTTCGTTTGGAGAAGTCTCTTTCTCCCAATTCGATAGAGGCTTATATGAGCGATCTGGATAAGCTGCGCCGCTTTATGGAAGACGAAGGGCTTTCCTATAAGGAGATCACATACGGGAATCTTCAGCAGTTCGTTGCCCAATTGCATGATATTGGTATCCATCCCCGTTCGCAGGCGCGCATCATCTCAGGCGTCAAATCATTCTATCGTTTTCTTTTAGTAGACGATTATATAACAATTGATCCGACGGAATTGTTGGAATCTCCTAAAATCGGCCTGAAACTGCCGGAAGTGCTGACCGTAGACGAGATCAACCGTATCCTCGATACAATAGACCTATCCTTAGCCGAAGGCCAGCGAAACCGGGCCATGCTCGAAACGCTTTACAGTTGCGGGCTGCGCGTATCGGAGCTGACAACGCTTCGCTACCCGGATGTGTATTTTGACGAAGGCTTTATCAAAGTAGAAGGGAAGGGGAGTAAGCAACGCCTCGTCCCCATTTCCGAAACGGCGCTTCACGAAATCAAAAACTATTTGTACGACCGGAATCTGGTAAAAGTGAAAAGAGGGTATGAAGATATCCTTTTCCTCAGCCGGCGAGGGACGGCCCTGTCGCGGATCATGGTTTTCCACGTTATCAAGCAGCAAACCGGAATGGCCGGTATACATAAGAACGTCAGCCCGCATACGTTCCGCCACTCTTTCGCCACCCATCTGCTGGAAGGAGGAGCCAACTTACGCGCCATCCAGGATATGCTCGGCCACGAAAAGATAACCACCACCGAGATTTATACCCATATCAGCCGGGAGTCTCTCCGTAAAGAAATAATAGAACACCATCCGCGCTACAGGAAATAGCAAACGAGGCAATATAGCCGCCAACAGGAGAAGATCAACAACTACGTTTCTCCTTTCACCAGGCGCTTCAAACCCTTTGCAGAAGCGGGATTGATGGTGAAACATGCATGTTCCACCGGCAGTAATTTCGTTTCACCGGTTTACGGAGGATGAGTAAATCCGTAGAATCCTTTTTAGCTTTTTTTATTTAATTGGAATTTGTTGCTAACTTTGCTTCGAAACAAACATGATTTGCTTATGGTAAACCGCGTAGAAATACGCATGTGAATAACATATTGAAAAGCGTTTAACGCTATTCCTGCGATTGAAACTTCGACACTTTCAATAAGTATGACAAGGATAAGTAGTTGAC
>JAISCM010000108.1 GCA_031265595.1 Tannerellaceae bacterium | reverse complement strand
ATGGACGATTGCCTGTGCAGTGTGGCCTTAGACTTTGGCGGCCGCCCCTGGCTTGTATGGGAAGCGGCCTTCAAACGCGAAAAGGTAGGCGATATGCCGACAGAAATGTTCCTCCATTTCTTCAAAAGCCTCAGCGACGCAGCCCGGATGAACCTCAACATCAAAGCCGAAGGCGGTAACGAACATCACAAAATAGAAGGAATATTCAAAGCCTTCGCCCGCAGCATCAAAATGGCCATCCGCAGAGATATCTACAAGTACGAACTACCCACCACAAAAGGAGTGGTGTGAGAAAACAATAAAGTGATGGGAGAAACAAAGGTATTGATCGTTATTCCGGCCAGATATGCCAGCACGAGGCTTCCGGCAAAGCCTTTGCAGCTTATCAAAGGGAAACCGATGATTCAGCGGGTAGCCGAGGTAGCCGGCTTCGTGTGTAAACAGAATGAGGCTTGCCGCTATGTGGTGGCTACAGACCATCCGGCTATTGAAGATTTCTGCAAGAGCCGGCAGATAGAGGTGGTGATGACGTCTGAAGCATGCCGGAATGGCACGGAACGGTGTTGGGAAGCGGCCAACAAACGGGATGACAAACCGCAATTAATCATCAACCTGCAAGGAGACAACCCGCTCTGTCCTCCATGGATTTTGCAAGATATTATTAATGAATGGAGGCAAGATCAGTCGGCAGCCGTGTACACGCCCTGTGTCTTATTAGACTGGACAGCCTACGAGCGTATGGTGGAAGCCAAAAAAACGACGCCTTATTCGGGAACCACCGTATTGACGGATCATAAGAACTATGCGCTTGCCTTCTCCAAAAGCATGCTCCCAACCATACGAAAGCCGGAAGAAGCCCGGAAAGCGAACCCTGTGAAGAGCCCGGTACGCCGTCATATCGGCCTGTATGCGTATACATACGAGGCGTTGGGAAGGTATTTCTCGCTCGAAGAATCCGTCTATGAGAAAGGATATACAGAGGGATTGGAGCAAATGAGGTTTCTATACAACGGGCTTAAAATAAAGATGATCGACGTAGATTATCGCGGACGGGAAACAACAAGCGGCGTAGATTCGCCGGAAGACATACGGAGGGTAGAGGGCATCATCGAACAATATGGTGAATTATGCGTCACACGACAGGGCTCAGTGTAGTACCCCGGCGTACTGCATCGAAGTACCCCGGCGTACTACATCGAAGTACCCCGGCGTACTACATCGAGGTACCCCGGCGTACTGCATCGAAGTACCCCGGCGTACTACATCGAAGTACCCCGGCGTACTACGTTAATGAATAACGAATATAAATAACAATAAATCATGCGAACAAAGCTTATCATTGCCCGCCACGGGAACACGTTCCGTCCGGGAGAAACGCCTACCAGAATAGGCGCGGAAACAGACCTGCCGTTGGTAGAAGAAGAAAAGGGAAGAAACATCGGGCTTTATTTAAAAGAGCACGGATTGATCCCTCATAGTATCTATTCATCTCCCTTGATGAGGTGTATAGAAACAGCCGGATTAGCGGTAATGGCGATGAATATAGAAAGAGACCTTACGCTATTACCCTGTTTCACGGAAATAGATTATGGCGTAGACGAGAATAAAACCGAAGAAGAAGTGATGCTCCGGTTGGGAAACGGCGACCTTGAAAAAGGAAAGCTCATCATTGATGCGTGGAATAAAAAGGCCCTTGTCCCCGATGGCTGGAACGTAAACCCTCAGCAAATCATTAGAACCTGGAAGGATTTCGCCAAAAAAGAAGTCCGCCCTCATCAGACGGCTTTATTAGTTGCTTCGAATGGCATCATACGGTTTGCCCCCTGCTTAACCGGGAACGTTGAACAATTCTCGCAGGAGCACGATCTGAAAGTAGCAACCGGCGGCATCTGTATTTTTGAGAAAGAAAACAAGGGACCCTTCTGGGCTTGCACGGCGTGGAATCTGAAAGCCACCGTATAACCCCCCGCTTACTTCAGCCTCGAAGGTAGCATCCTGTTAGAGATGATGGCTCCCTTCGACCTGCAATGACCGATGGTATACTCGCCCTGTGCGCTAAGGAATGCGTTTTGCAAACAACCATCGGACGTCTCTACGCTCAGGAGATGGCCGATGGTCAGGTTGTCTATCTCCGGGGCTTTGATTATGTAAGCTATTTCCACGTCGCCCCTGGCCGGCAGGATAAGATCGGATATGCCTTCGAGCGTGATGAGCCCGTTCTCTTCGCCTTTGCCTACGGTCACGCCGGAAGCCGTATCGCTCACCGGTTTCCCGTTTATAGACAGCGAGCCCGGCTTATAGGTGCAGGTTCTATCGAAATAAGTCTCAAAATACAATTTATTGTTTGCATCGCTGCGTATCTGCGTGTTGGGGTTGCGCACTTTCACGCTGACAACTACTTCCTGATTTGGCGTGAAGCATGCCGGCGGTTGAAATCCCATCGATGTAGTGACAGACTTGTATGTCTTCGCACCCGTTACTACGGTCTTTGTCTTCCGGTCTGCCCCCGTTATATAGTAAGCATCGGTACTGCTCAGCGTTTCTTTCTGTCCATTATCTTTACGGGTATAGGTGATGAGCGATTGGTTATAATAGGCGCCTGCCGAAGCGTCGTCGGTAAAGGCAGCTTGTGCCCTGAATATAGTTTTGCTGCCCGAACCGCGCACGAGTAAGTCCATGTCGAGCATCTGCCCTTTCATCACGATCGACCCGGCTACTACATTTTCGTTGTCTATCATCAGCGAATTAGGGATCCAGTACATCCCCGCAGGCAGTTGATCATGAAAGTGAACAGGCTTGCGTCCGCAATCTACATTAGAATGTAAGATCGTAAAAGTATAATCAGCCGTTTCGCATAGAGTAAGCGTCCGGGGCCCTCTTTTCTGTAATACGTAGCCGGCTTCGTTTACCAGCGGCAACTGTGGCGGACAGGAGAAGGTAAGCGGGTAAATATCGATACTTCTTGCCGCCTTTACCGTACTGGTATATTCTACCATCACTATTTTCACAGCTTTACCGAAGCGAACCGATGCTTTCCCCCGGGGATCGCCCCGGCCTATCCATGCGTCTTTTCCGGCCATCCGGCCTGGAGAAACTATCTCATACGAATATCCCTGCCGCTGGGCGCTACCTGTCAATGGGAATTTCACTACTTCCGTTGGTCGTATCAAGCTGCCGCCTATGTCGCAGTAGCCATATACATCCACCACTTCTTTGTTGTTGATATCCCCGATAACAACCTCCACGTTGCTCGGTTTACTGAATCTATACGTTACCGTCGATTTGACGTTAGCAGTCCCCGACGCGTTCAGGCGCACGGGATTGTTTACGCGATAGGCGGCAGGAATCTCTACCGACAGGGTGGTTCCGTTGTTAGCTTTAAATGTTATATCCGTCAGGATTTCTTTATTTACGGATGGGACGCTTCTCTGTGTCTGGCTTTGTCCGCTGAGGAGCGAGATGTTACCTTTCCAGATGTTATTATTTCTTTGTATCAATAACTTATCTTCGCCGGTAAACGTACAGGCGACGCATGCCTTCTCATTTTCTGTCCCACCGAATGAGAAGTACATGTGTCCGTCGCCTTTCCCAAGCCTGAAATAAAATACCTGCTCCCAGATACGGTTGGCGGCGTCATACTGTATGGTGGCGGGTATCGCCTGATCCCAGTTACCCTTCTTTGCGTTCGTTTCGTCTTTGGCTATCAGCAGGTAGGTATCCCAGCCCTGCCCTTCGAAAGGATATACGTCCGAGTATGCTGTGGACGCTTTGAGTACCAGTTCCTTCTCTTCGCTGTCTATATTCAGCGTTAGCGAGCGGTCGAGCATCCACACCCTGTCGAAGCTATATCTGTATGGGGCGCATTTATCCTCCGGCACAACGTTCTTCTTCAGTAGACCTCCATTATGCCCCCAGATGATAGCCGTCTGGTCTTTCAGTATTTCGGTAGGGTCTTTCAAACCGATGGTTATAAAGTTGCCGGCCTCTGTAGAACGGGATTTATTATTGACAATGGCGCTGTTCTTATCCGTAAACAAGGCAGCCACGTTGCGGTGGTAATCCCTGTATTGTTGTACAAGATGAGCCTTCCATATATCGTGGGCGCCGAGTTTATAATCGAATCCTTCTATTTTCGAAACATCCGTGCCTAAATCAAGGGTAATCCCGTATTTCAGGGCCAGATATGTATAGACTTTATGTTTGTCGGCCTCTTTCAGAATACCTTCGTAAATGATTATCTCGGCAATGTCTCCTATTACGTTGCGAGACACTCGTCCGCCCGTCCCTACCATACTGGGCCCGCTCATGTTAATGGCATCCTGGTTCATTATAGTAGTAGCGTTGGCCGTGATTTGTTCTATACGCCCATCGGCTTCATACTGGATATACGTCTGTTTTTTCACCTGATGCACCGCAATTGTGGTAGAGCCGGAAGTAAACAGCTCCCGTTTCCCATCAAAAGCATTTGCCCCACTGCCTCCATTAGCGCTCACATAACGACCTTTACCGTTACTGCCTATCTTCCCCCTGTTTGCTCCGGTTACGCCAAAGGCAGGTGCGCGTTCGTTATTATCCCCGCTGTTGCCGTCTTCATTATTACCTGCGAGAAAATCTTTTCCAAAGCCCATGAAATGGGCCACTTGCCCGTCGGTATCCGGCGTTCTGTTAAAGTCAATGTTTGCCACAACAAAGACGGTAAATTCATTCGGCGACTTACTCGTCATGATCCCGTTTAAAGAGCTTACATATTGTTGATAACCTTTTCCACCCGCTACCCTGTCGAAAGATACGGCGGGATAGAAATTCATGTTCCAACTCTGTGCTTTGTATTTCGGCGCTTTTTGCCAGACAGAACCTGATGAGGAGGTAGACCTGTAGATCGCTTTGCTTTTCTGGCTTACATCTATCCAGATGGTAACATCTCCTCCATCGGCTGGATTAATACCCAACGCATCCGCCCTTAACCACAGCCGCAGGTTTTCGCTAACGCCGGCAGGAGCCAATTGCTGCGCTTGCGCCCCGGTAAGCGTAACACAAAACAAAAATAAAATAAGGAATAAACATTTCCTGTTTCTCAACAGACGTTTATCTGACCTGTCAACTAATGATCTCATATTTTTTCAGCTTATTACTATTCCGGATATGAACCCGTTTATTTCAGAACGAATACAATATTTATAAAAGAAGCGTCCGTGGCAGCGGCCGTAACATCATAGTTCATAATCCCTGTGTCGCTGATGCTGTTGATCGTAAACACAGCCGGGTCGGCGTATGTGACGTAATAATACAATTGATCGGCAGCAGGGATATAGGGGATATTTGCAGGCGCGCTGTTGCTTTTAAACACAGGCGTTGCAAACTGCGCTTTGTACAAGGCGTAAAGATCTTTGGTCTCTTTCTTTTTACTCTGACCGGTAGCAAAAGCAACAGGCGGCATGTAAAACCACTTAGGAGAAGAGGAAGCGCCCATAGCTATCCATTGGCTCCCATTCCATACATATAAGCCTTTTTGAAAGGGCTTCGTATTATTCGTATTGTACACCACCAGTCCGCAATGGGTTTTATCCAGCTTCACTTTGTTTTGTTTGTAGCCAGCGGTAGGGCCCGAAGCCGATTTGTCGTAAAACATCGGATACAGATTATTCTCATCTGTTAATTGTACCCGCGAAATTTCAAGCCCTTTTGTTGCATTGGGGCCATCGTCTGTAACTTCCTTTTCCTTAAGTTGTAGCAGAGAGCCTGCTGCGGGCGCTTCTCCTGCACCGATAGTAACCTGTGCGCTAAGAGGTAATACGCAAAAGGAGAAGAGTACAAAAACGGTTAATAAATTTGCCTTCTTCATGTGAAATAATACTTTAGCGATATAAATCTTCTTATAGGCAAAATTACCTTTTATGGATTTTTACGTATAGTCTATTTGTATATAAAAATAGTCTGTTTTTGGTTTTTCGGAGTAAAGATATAAAAATATAAGCCTTTTGTGTAAAAAACAGCTATGCTTGGGCTATAAAACCGCCAGACTGCTGAACGGCGTTACCCAAACTTTTGGATAACGCCGCCGGGAATGTCATCTTTCCATCTTATTTTATTACCCCTTTCAGTAAGGGTTGAGATGGATACTCTTCTTTGAAGTAGGTTTCGATATGCCGCTTTCTTTTGTCTTCAAGGATTTCATCAATTGCAATTAAGATGCCGGTTTCTTCTACGTCGCCAAACTCATGATTGACGGCTGTTCCAAATGCCCGCATCTTAGGCGAAAGGCTCATATAGGCGCTTACCAAAGGAGGAACGTTGATTTGCAATTTACGCACTTCCATATTTAACGCTTTGTAATTCTCTTTATAATTATCCGAGCTAAACAAAAGATCCATCTGATTCAAGTCCGGATGTGTTTCCAACGGGCAAATAGGAGTGATCAGCTTATCCGGGTCGGGGAAATGGACGGTAAGAAAATGCAAAATCATATCCCTGGCATGCGAATTATAGGTATTATACATCGTCACCTTGCCAAAATAATATTGCAGCGTAGGCTCTAATACAGACAAAGCCCCTAATCCATCCCATAAATTATCCAGCACAAAAATACCTTTACTGCTGCTCTCGCGCGTTGCCTGGTATTCGAGGGTTACGAAAGAACGGCCCAGCTCCACCGTATAGGGAAGATAGTCTTTAATAAATTTCTCGGAGAAATGAAAGAGATGAGCCGTAGCCAAAAGAGGCTTGCCGGCGTCGTCGAACCTTACGTCGGCCCCACACAAGAAGCGGTATCCGCCTAATATGATCTCCTCTTCAGGATTCCAAACGATTAACTGACGGTAAGCGCCCTCCATGGTATCGAACTCGTCAATATCAACGGATTGTCCCGTCCCCCCTCCGTAATGGCGGAAAGCCACTTCGCGCAAACGCCCGATCTCCTGCATAATATGAGGCGAATCATGCGCGGTTGTAATATAAATCTCATTATTAGATTTATTGGTTCTTCGTAGAAGTTTTTCAGGGGTTAGCTCTGCTCTGAGCAGTGCGCGGTCGATAGGTTTAATTACTTTTTGCATATAAGTGTTTCTATAGTTTTTTGAGTGCATAAGACATCTCGCGAACCCATTCGGCCCATTCGGCCATAGTCTTCCCAGCGTCGAATGTCTGCCAGGGAATCGGTTTGCCAAAATAGATATGATAAGTAGCGTGCTTACTATTAAACAGTTCATCAGATAAATAAAGCATCTCGATATTCACCTTCACGCCCAGCCCGGTACGAATATTGGCCAGGCGATAAAAGAAATCAGAATTCCGCCCCTCAAAATAAACGGGTACAACATCGCGTTTGTACGCAACGGCCTTCCGGATAAACGATTTTTTCCATTCCAAATCCGTCACCTCCCCCTTTATCTTCCGCGAACATAGCCCGGCCGGAAACGTGAGGATTTGGTTATCGGAAGCATACGCCTCGTCGGTTAAAACAGCCGTTTGCTTCGCCTGCTTGCCATGCTTATTAATCGGAATAAAAATAGAACGCAAATTCGGAATAAATAAAAGCAAGTCGTTCACCAGATACCGGATATTCCCATTAAACCGCCGCCCCAAAAGAGCCGACAGACAAATACCATCCAGCCCGCCCAACGGATGATTCGAGGCAAACACATAACGCCCCGTGTCCGGAATATTCTCCACGCCATCCGTTTCCAATGTCAAGTCGAAATAATCGAGGAGTTCAATCATAAAATCCACGCCATCCTTATCCTGATAACGATTCAGCACATAATTCACTTCATCCTGATGCACGATACGAATCAGATAATTAACGATAAAGCCCGGCAACCTCTTCGCGAGAGACTGATTTTTCTCCCGAAGCACCTGCCGAAGGTTAATGAATTGAGTCATCTTATCCTTTGCCATCCCACATTACTTACTTATCACGGAGCAAAGATAAGAGATATAAATTTATTTCCGATAGG
>JAISCM010000100.1 GCA_031265595.1 Tannerellaceae bacterium | reverse complement strand
TACCTGCTCAAGCCTGTTACGCAGGCTTCACTGGAAAGGGCGCTGAATAAGTTATACCTTTTCAGCCCCGAAGAGCGTTCGGCGCATATCCTTCATACGAATCACGCCATACAAAACAGGCATACCATCAAAAGCCTGTTAATTATGCTGGCGGATAAGTTTTATCCGCTGGCTGTAGAAGACGTCTTATTCTTTTATACGTCTAACGAGAAAGTGACGGCCTATACCCACGACGGCAAACAGCATCCCGTAGACCGAACGTTGGATGCGCTGAATGAACAGTTGGACGAACCTCTCTTTTTCCGGGCGAACCGTCAGTTTATTATTTCGCGGAAAGCCATAAAGGATGTAGGGCTGTGGTTTGGCAGCCGTCTGTCGGTTAATTTAACAGTAGCCGCTCCCGAACGGATCATTATCAGTAAAATCAAATCGCCTTTATTCAAGAAGTGGATATTGCGTGGAGACTGACGCCTGGTCTTTTCACCCTCCTTTACGGGCGATTCACCCGCTCATTTAAACCACTCGCCGCACATTAACGTTTGTTTGCCGAATATCCTTTTTCCTTTGTTCCGGGGAATAACGCATAAAAAGGATAATCAACATGCTGAAATGTATTACATTTGATGGCGACGCCGCCACATTAGACTCTCTGATGAGTTATCTCGAAAAGCTGGATAAGGTATTGGAAGAGATACATGAGGGCTTGCAAAAGAAACAAACGGAGCGATTCCTGTTTGTAAAAGAAGGGAACAGGATGATACGTCTCCCGCCCGAAGACATCCTGTTTCTGGAAGGTTACGGCGATTATGTAAAGATACACCGTACAAACGGCAAGCTGCTCCTGTCGCAGGTAAGCCTCAAACGGTTTGAAAACTGTCTGGCCGGGCAACCTTTCTGCCGCGTGCATCGTTCGTACATAGTAGCTATTGCACATATAAACTATATCGAACATAAACGGATCCGCATCGGAAAGGAACTGATACCCATAAGCGATTCCTACCTGCCTGCGCTTATGGATCATATATCGGACTTATAGCTTTGCTTTGTAGAAACGTTCGCTCAGGGTATAGGTAACGGTGAGGCCGATGATGTCTCTCTGCAAGGCATTCCCCTGCATCTGTAATCTATCGTAAAAGAAAGCGGCGTTGATCTGTCCGTTTTGCACGGGCAGTCCCAGCCCTATGCAGGCTCTCCCTATAAATCCGCTTTTCCCGCTTATCGTATAATAAGATGTAGCGGCCGTAATACCGGCTTTATAAGTAACCCGTTTCCAATAGCTTTCAGACGGATGAGCGCTTGGCAGGTACGATACGCCGGCTCGCAACTCATGCGCATCAACAAACTTAATACGGCTATCGCCCGATGTAAGCACATGATACTCGCGCAAGGTATAATCCAGTGCATACGTCCATTGCTTATACTGCAAGGCGCCGCCTATACCTGTGTACTGAGGTAAATATTGAGTTGTCTTCTTCTTGCTTATTTCTGTTGCCGACGAAGCGATGATGAGCGTCAGGGTATTTTCTAACCTCAACCGTTGCTTATACCCGTAAACGGCGCCGAGCGTCACCAGCATCTGCCTGCCTAACCGCCGTTGATATTGCAGGCCGAAATTCGCATAAAGGGATTGTGTGTACATGTTCTGCCTGACAGATGTCTCCTCTTGCGTTTCTGTCTGCGACAGATTCCCGAAGATATAATTCAGCTTTATCCCCAAAGAAAAAGAGCCGGGCAGCAGGATGGCATGGGTAAGGCTGGCTTCAGACAATCCGCCGTCGCCTTCAAATAAACTGCTTACCACAGAAGCAGGAGTCCCTTCCAGCGGTTGGTCGCTTCTGAAATAATAACCTGCCGAACTATAAGGCGTGATGCCTGCCGCCACATACCAGCGGGGGATGATGCGCCCTCCCAGGCTTACGGCAGAAACGTTCCCGGTAAATGCACCGTTCGAGTTCCCGCCCGATTGATACTGCTCCCTTTTTAAAAAAGTTGAAACCTCGGCCAATAGCCGGCACGTATCAATACCTGCAAGCCCGGCCGGGTTCTCCATAGTAAGAAACATCGGATTCCGCATGCCGTAAGCAACCCCTCCCATACCGACCTGCTGCCCGTATAAACCACTCGTCATTTCACCCAGCCCGAACATAGAGTAGGGGGAAGAAGTCATTGCGTTTTGCGCAAACGCCTCCGGTATACACAGGAGGGATAAAAGGATGTAGTTAATAACTCTCATAAATCGTATAGGTTAATTGGAGAATGATGGGGGTACGCCCCTGCTGGTCGCTGATGGTAAGGTTCTTCAATGTGCCGGTATAGTCATTGGCATTGTAGACCAATTGCAGGTTGTGTTTATACTTGCCGGAAGCGCCTGATTCCTGTTGCATAAAGTCAGTCACGTCGAAATAGTAGTAGGTGTTTTCGTCGAATGTATCATCCTTCGTCAGGACGCCTACCTGCACTTCCTCGCCCAGATAGTCTTTTACAGCATCTGTAATGACATTGTTTTCGTCGGCTATATATAAGTAAATACTGTCGGGTAAGGCATTATAGGCGGAATACGAACCGGGCTCGGGATAGATCTTCAGCCAGGCCTGTTCGATCGCTACATATTCTCCCTGCTCCCGGAAGTTGTTCAGATAAGGAAATTCCAGCCGTGTATACCAGCCCGTTCCACACATCAGAACGCCCCGGTTTCCCAGCGAACCGGAAGGTATTTCTACCTGGCTGGTAGGGTAGTTCTCCATCAAGGTGCCTGTACGGTCGTGCGTGATTTGGTTGAACTGAGTTGCGGTTTTTGCTTTGAAGAGTAACTCCCGGTTGTTTTCCAACTCATCGATTATATGGTATCGTAGCGAGAGGGCTGCCGCTGTATCGGCAACGGAGAAAGCAACCAATGCCTGGTTGGCTCCGCCTTCGGGAATCAGAACAATTCCTTTGAAATAATCTTCAAAACGATCGCTCGAAATCGCCTGGTCGCTTGTATGGAACCTGGTCAGCAGATCATCCCCTACTGCGTCGGAGAGGCGGATCTCAAGGAAATCAGGATTCCCCGGTTTCGGTTTGAATGTATAAGTAGCCAAAGGCTCTTCCTCATAAGCTACACGGCTCTTATTATACAAATACCCATTGTCATTCAGACTGATCTTTTCCGTGAGCTGATGTATCCCTACGGTGAGCGGCAGCGTTGTATCTCCCACAAAGTATCCGTTGGGAGAAAGTAGCAACACAAGCGAGTCTAATACAACCGTTTCATCGGCTTCCGTATTATACGAAGGCCTTTCATAAGGGATGAAAGCGGAAGAAAGCATCTTCCCCCAGAGCGGATGGATGTATTCACCGGTCAGCGCAACTCCCTTCCCGGATGTTTCCAGCGAATCAATCAATACCGAGACGACCCGCACCGTACTTGTATCCACCTGTACATTCCTGAATGAAGACGAGACGAGTCGTTCGCCATACGTGCTGTTTTCGTTGTAGCACGAAGCTGCCGCAACAAGCAAAAACAGATAAAGAACAAAGCCGGGTTTATACATATTATCTTACTGTTTGATGTTTATAAAAATGCAAAGAAGCCTTTTTAATTCTCTTCCTGCAATTCTATCCCGTCAAAGGCATTGCTCAATCGGCCAATGCTGTTTTTGTTTCTTTAAAAGCATTTCCGTATGCTTCACCGGACAAAAAGGCCTGTTCGCCGATTTTTTTTGCCGGATACGAATGCGCCTTGTTTCTTTGCGGCAATAAAAAAACAGTATATGACAGCACAAAAAAGATTCCTGTTCTTCCTGGCGGCTCTTTTCCCTTTACTGATAAGTTCGTGTGGCGACGATGACGACGATGATGATTTAATAGGCAAATGGTATCGCGTATCGGATTTCGACGGGCTGGCTCGTGGCGACGCTTCGTCTTTTACCATTGGAAACAAAGGGTACTTAGTATGCGGGTACGACGCAAAGAAACGCCTATCCGACTTATGGGAATACGATATGGATATGGACTTCTGGACACAAAAAGCCGCCTTCCCCGGC
Source organism: Tannerellaceae bacterium (assembly GCA_031265595.1). Next base: position 1,022 of record JAISCM010000100.1, on the reverse strand, counting down.
GCTCCCCGCAACTCGGCCGTCGCCTTTGCCGTCAATGGGAAAGGTTATCTCGGAACCGGATTCGACGGAGAGAATTATTTAAACGATTTCTGGGAATACAGCCCTTCGTCTGACACCTGGGCACAGAAAGCGGATTTCCCCGGCTCGGCGCGCTATGGGGCGGTAGCCTTCGGATTGGCCGGCAAAGGGTATATAGGATGTGGTTACGATGGCAACTATTTAAAAGACTTTTATGCTTTCAACCCATCAGGTAATAGTTGGGAACAGATCGTGAGCATCGGCGGAAGCAAGCGGCAGGGGGCAACCAGCTTCGTAATAGACAATATGGCCTATATCTGCTGCGGACAAAACAATGGAGATTATATTTCCGATTTCTGGAAATACGACCCGTCCGCCGGCCTGTGGACTCAACTGCGGGATATATCCAACACATCCGATGATGATTACGACGACGATTATGCGATGGTACGAACAAATGCCGTCTCTTTTATCCTGGACGGAGCGGCCTACATCGCTTGCGGTGAAAACAGTGGAACCCTGCGCAGTGATACCTGGAAGTATTCTCCTGCAACGGATCTTTGGGAAAGTGTATCTAAATTTAAAGGAACAGCCCGTACGGTAGCTGTCTCTTTCTCCAACGGAGAGAGAGGTTTTGTGGTATCGGGTAAAAGCGGCACCTACCGGTTTGATGACATTTGGGAACTTCACCCTTATGAGTATGATGACGACGATTATTAAAGGTAGAAAGGCCTCGCCGGCCTGTTGTCGCTACTGATGCCGGTTTTATTATTTCTCGTGCCGGAGGATTGGGACCTTCGCACAATTGGTTAATTTGTTAAGTAGTTAAAGGAGTTAGAGTAGTCAGGTAGTTAAGGAGAAAAAACAAAAACTACTTTAGCTCCCTGACTCTTTAACTCCTTACTTAATCATAGCCCTATGATGGTAACTGTCTTTTCATCTACGGTTTGTTTTTCTATGTAGATTTTCTCGTCCCACGGAGTATGAGGCGTCCGGTCGAAAAG
>JAISCM010000063.1 GCA_031265595.1 Tannerellaceae bacterium | reverse complement strand
ATCATCCGCACGCCTCTCGACCCGGATATTACCTTTAGCGACGACCCGCTCCGGATGATGCGGGCGATACGGTTTGCTTCGCAGTTGGGCTTTTTTATTGATCCGGATACGTTCGATGCCATTGTGCGTAATAAGGAACGGATCCGTATTATTTCCGAAGAGCGGATTGCCGACGAATTGAATAAGATCATCCTTTCGCCGAAACCTTCTGTCGGCTTTGAGTTATTAGACCTGTCGGGCTTGTTGTCTCTTATCTTTCCCGAGCTGAGTGCGCTTAAAGGCGCCGAAACGCGTGAAGGGATCGGGCATAAGGATAATCTGGCGCATACCTTGATGGTACTCGACCGGCTTAGCCGCCATACCGGTGATCTATGGCTTCGCTGGAGCGCTTTGCTGCACGACATCGGCAAACCAGTCACCAAACGCTGGGATAACCGTTTGGGGTGGACGTTTCATAATCATAATTTTGTGGGAGAAAAAATGATACCGGGTATTTTCCGTCGCATGAAGCTTCCGATGAATGAGAAGATGAAGTATGTACAGAAGATGGTAAACCTGCACATGCGCCCGATCAACCTGGCCGACGAGGATGTAACCGATTCGGCTATCCGCCGGCTATTGTTTGATGCAGGCAACGACGTAGATGAGCTGATGATGCTATGCGAAGCGGATATAACCAGCAAGAATCCCGACAAAGTACGCCGTTTCCTGAGCAACTTCCGCTTAGTAAGAGAAAAGCTGGCAGAGATAGAAGAAAAGGACCGGATACGCAACTTTCAGCCTCCCGTAAGCGGCGAAGAGATCATGGCTACCTTCGGGCTTCCTCCGTCCCAACCTGTAGGGGTGATAAAAGAAGCGATCAAGAATGCGATCCTCGACGGAGTGATCCCGAACGAATATGAAGCCGCTCGCAGCTTCATGCTGAAACGGGCAGGAGACATGGGGCTAAAGCCTGTTTAAGCATTCAGCCGCGTAACGGTCTTCACGCCTTTCACGGCTTTTATCTTTCCGATCAATACTCCCAGGGCATTCGTATCCTTAACCAATACGGTAAAATGTCCCTGGAAAAAGCCATCTACCGAGTCGATATGGAGCGAACGTAGCGACGCCCCGGCTTCTTTACCGATTACCGACGTGATATTGGTTACGATCGTAATATCATCTTTTCCTATGATCTGTAGGTTTACGATGTATCCGTCATTCCCTTTGCCGCTCCACCGGGCCTGTATAATACGGTACCCGAAGCGGTTGAACATACTCTGTGCATTGGGGCAATTCATCCGGTGTACTTTTATACCCTGGGAGGATACAAAGGCGAATACTTCGTCGCCGAAGATGGGGTTGCAGCATTTGGCCAGCTTATAGTCAATCCCCGTCAGGTTCTTATCAATCACCAATACATCCTGCCGCGAGGAGATTTCTTCCGCCTCGGTGGTGGTAGTAAAATCTTCGGCGCTTCTTACTTCCGTGTGCTCGGTTGCTTCGGTTTCTTTCCGCCCGGCTTCCAGGTATTCTTCTATTACGCGGTTGGCGTCTAAGCGCTCTTCGTTCAGGTCGGTATAGAAGTCTGTCACTGTTTTATAGCCTTTTTTCTTTATGTAGCGCATCAGTACGCCTTCGTCTACCTCTATTTTACGGTTTTTGAAACGGCGTTGCAGCATCTCTTTGGCAAAGTCGGCTGTTTTGGCCGCTTCCTCTCTTAGCGCTTGTTTGATCTTCACGCGGGCTTTGGCTGTTTGTATAAAGGTGAGCCAGTCGCGTTTGGGCGATTGTGTCTGCGAAGTCAGGATCGAAACCGTATCTCCGTTTTGCAGAATATGTTTGATCGGTACATTCTTATCATTCACTTTTGCCGAAACGCATCTGCTGCCCAGATTGGTATGAATGGCGAAAGCAAAGTCGAGCACGGTAGCGCCGGCCGGCAGTTTTATCAACTCTCCTTTAGGCGTAAATACGTAGATTTCGTCTTTATACAGGTCCATCTTGAAGTTCTTCATCAGGTCCATCGGATCGGTATCGTTCGATTCGAGCGCCATCCGTACGTTGGTAAGGAAAGCGTCCAGGCCTACGTCTTCTTTTACCCCTTTGTATTTCCAATGGGCGGCGAGGCCTTTTTCGGCAATTTCGTCCATCCGCAGGGTTCGTATCTGCACTTCCACCCATTTGTTTTGCGGGCCTACTACCGTGGCATGCAGGCTTTCGTAGCCGTTGCTCTTGGGGATGGATATCCAGTCTTTCATCCGTTTGGGGTTGGGCTGGTACATATCCGTTACAATCGAATAGGCCCTCCAGCAGGCTGCTTTCTCTTCTTCGCGCGAAGCGTCAGGCATATCCAGGATAATACGGATGGCAAACAGGTCGTAGATCCCCTCAAACTCGATCTGTTGTTTCTTCAATTTGTTATTAATGGAATGGATAGACTTGGTGCGCCCTTTGATGTCGAACGCAAAGCCGGTTTCTTTCATTTTCTTCTTTACCGGGTCAATAAAGCTGGCAATATAGGCGTCGCGCGACTGCTTCGTTTCGTTTAGCTTTCGTTTGATAAAGGCAAATTGCTCCGGATCGGTGAATTTAAGCGAAAGGTCTTCCAGCTCTCCCTTTATCTTATATAAGCCCAGGCGGTGCGCCAGTGGGGCGTACAGATAAGAGGCTTCCATGGCCAGCCGTTTGCGGTCGTCTTCATTCACTAATTGTTTGCCGTTCCGCATCAGGTAAAGCCTGTCGGCAATCATCAGGAGGATCACCTGTACATCTTCGGCAAAGGAGAAGAGCAGGTGATGGAAGTTTTCCGAATCGACAGCCGTATTGCGGGCATATAGATGGGATGTTTTAAGTAGCCGCGAAATGATCAGCGCCACATCCTGGCCGAACGCCTGCTTTACCTCTTCAATCGTCAGGATATTCTTCAGTACCGGCCTGTATAGCAGGAGGGCAATGATGGGCGCCCGCTTCAGGCCGATATTCGACGCCGCTATCAAAGCCGTATCTATATTGCGCAAAAGGCCGTTGATGCCGTTCTTGTCTCTCCCGTAGCAATCCAGCGAGATAACCTTTTGCATGAAGGTACGCATCTTACGGATGTCGTCCTTTTCGAGAAACGGGTACAGGCAGGCCGTCAATTCTTTATATTTGGAGCGGAACAAGACTTTCTCTTCCGGCGTAAAAAATATTGTTTCAGTCATAACATCACTAAATTAAATCCCGTTATTCTGGCTCTCGACTTACTATACTGCGCGCGGCATAGTTTGGTGCATTGTAAACTACGCCGTAGGCGTTAAAGTTTGATAACCCCGGCGCGCAGCCCGGGGTAACGCCAACTTCGTCCCCGCTTCAACTCCGTAGCGAGTTGAACTGCTACGCAGTTCAGATAGAGGGCGGGCGTTCATACCCCGGGCTGCGCGCCGGGGGTATCAAACTTTAACGCCTTACGGCGTAGCCGCAATGCACCAAACTATGCCGCGCGCAGTATAATATGTTGTAAAAGTACCTTTTTTTCTTTTAATATAGTTACGATTCTACGCTTATTTTATACATTTGTAGTATATGCATAAACC
>JAISCM010000099.1 GCA_031265595.1 Tannerellaceae bacterium | reverse complement strand
AATAAGATACGCGGTATCTTGCGTTGGATGATCCGTAGCGCCAATCCTTCTACAATGGCAGATTTACCCACGCCCGGTTCGCCTATCAATACCGGATTGTTTTTCTTCCGGCGGCTTAGTATCTGCGCCAGACGCTCTATTTCTTTTTCGCGCCCTACGATCGGATCCAGGCGGTTTTCAGACGCCGCCCGTGTCATGTCTGTACCGAAATTGTCTAATACCGGTGTATCGTCTGGCGATTTAGGCTGTGACGAACCTGATGAGCGGGATGATTCTTTCCGGGAAGAAAACGCCTCGTCTTCCTCTTCATCGTCGTCGTCTGTAAATCTGTCGCTTATTTCATCTACCTCTTCCAAGTCGTCCAAATCGTCTATACCCGTACTATTTACCAGGCTTTTATACACTGCGCGATAGGTTATGCCGGCCTTGTCTAATATCTTTGCCGCGATGTTAAATTCTTCTTTCAGGATAGCCAGCAGTAAATGTTCGGTATTTGTCTGTTCGCTTTTGAACATACGCGCTTCGAGCATGCTCATACGCAAAACCCGTTCGGATGTTTTGCTGATCACGATGTTGCTTTCGGGTATTTCTTCTACTTCAAAGGAAGTACGTATATCCTGTTCAATTCTTTTCTTTACATCATAAATGTCGGTATTTAATTCATGCAATATTTCTATGGCTTTGCTTTCACCATCACGAATGATACCCAGCATCAGATGCTCGGGGCCAATATAGCCATTCTGAAGCCTTGCAGCTTCTTCGCGGCTATAGGTAATCACATCAATGAGTTTTTTAGAATAATTATTTTTCATCTTGTATATATAATGCTTCTTAGCAAAGTTAATAAACTTTACTTATATAACATCAAAATCTATGCCAATGTTGAGTACATTCTGAAATATGATGAAAAAGTAGTGTATTCATCGCAAAGTATTAGTGGCCGGATCGTATACCTTTCATCTTTTTATGGCATACCTTTGATCGTCTCACCCGGGTGGTCCATCTGTCTCACCCGGGTGGTCCACCTGTACCACCTGGGTGGTCCACCTGTACCACCCGGGTGAGACGATTAAAGGTAGCCGATCCCGCGATTACTTCTTCCTTATGAAATCAATAAAGCAATGTGATGCGTTTACTACTTCTACATGTTGGCATGGATTTTTGTCTTATTTGTTTGGTTATTGAAATATTCTTCTTTCCTTTGCATAATCGTAATTAAACAACTGTTTAGAACAAACGCTTAGGTGATGAAACAGCCTGTATCGGAAGTAAAAGAGCGTATACTGGAGGTAGCGCGCGAGCTATTTATAAAAAATGGCTATAAAGGCGCCAGCATACGAGACATAGCCGCTGCTTCGGAGACGAACGTGGCCATGGTCAATTATTACTTCCATTCTAAATACAATTTGTTTGAAATCATTTTTGAGGAGGCGTTCAACCGCCTTCAGCGAAAGATATTTTCTACGCTGACTTCCGATCTGCCTTTTTTTGAATTGATAGAGACGGTTATCAACTCCTATTATGACATGTTGATAGAGTATCCGCAGATCCCGATCTTTATCCTGAACGAAGTAAATCAAAACCCCGAACGCTTGTCGGAGCGGATACGGGAGAAAGACCCACATAGCATCTTCCGGCGAATGGCTGAACGGATAAAAGAAGAAGAGGAGAAAGGGAACATTAAAGAGACGCCTCCTCTTGACTTCCTGCTGAATATGCTTTCGCTTTGTGTGTTTCCCTTTATATTTAGAAATTTAGGTTCCCATGTAGCGGGAGTGTCTCAGGGAGAATATACCGAGATGGTGGTAAACCATAAAAAATATGTAATACAGTTTGTAATTAATGCGTTGAAGAAGTAATTTATTTTTTTTGCTTTTATATTAAACAAATGTTTAGTGTGGAGGAGTCTGTCATGAAAGCTAAAAAGAGAAGTAGTAGTAGGGTAGGAGTTGATGCGGGCTCCACTACGTTAAAGATTATCGTTTTAAGTACTGAAAATAAAGTCGTTTACAAAACGTACAGGCGGCATAAGGCGGATATAAACACCGTATTGGCCGAAGAACTGGATGTGATCGGCCGGAAATTCCCGGAAACAGATTTTACAGTTTCTCTGACCGGTTCGGCCGGGATGGGCCTATCCGAACGGACAGGGATACCGTTTATTCAGGAAGTAGTGGCTTCGGTAGAAGTAGTAGAAGCCCTTTATCCGGAGGCCCGTACACTGATAGACCTGGGCGGAGAAGACGCCAAAATGGTATTTTTCTCGCCGGGAAGGCAGCCGGATATACGCATGAATGGCAGTTGTGCCGGCGGTACGGGCGCTTTTATTGACCAAATGGCGGATTTAATGAACCTGTCGGCAGAAGAACTGGGGCGCGAGGCATTGAGCGGCGAAACGGTATACCCGGTAGCTTCCCGCTGCGGGGTTTTTGCCAAAACAGACGTTCAGCATCTGATCAGCCGGAATATCCCCCGCCCCGATATTGCCATGTCAATTTTACATACCGTAGCGCTGCAAAGCATCACTTCGCTGGCAAGGGGGATAGAGATAAGCCCGAAGATACTCTGCACCGGAGGCCCGCTGACATTTATTCCGGCCTTACGCCATGCGTTCGGAGAGATACTAAAGGTGAGCGAGCATGATCTGCTCTTGCCTGACAACAGCGCCTATTTCCCGGCATGGGGAGCGGCGCTACATAAAGAGCAACAACCTGCCGCCTGCCATCTGCCGGATTTGATAGAAAGCCTGAAAGATAAAATCAAGGAGAGGAAAGAAACGCTTCCGCCCTTATTCGAAAACGAAAAAGCATATACGGAGTGGAAGCAACACAGGAAAATCACGTATCTGAAAACAGAACCTTTAGGCGCCCGGAAAGAAATGAATTGTTTCCTGGGAATCGATTCCGGCTCTACCACCACAAAGATACTATTGATGGATGAAGATACGCATCTGATCTATCACTTTTATGCCAAAAATGAAGGCAATCCATTAGAAAAGGCCGTAGAAGGGCTACGGCAGTTTTATAAGGAAGCCGACGAGAAAGGGGTGACTGTACACATCCTTTCGTCTGCCGCTACGGGGTATGGCGAAGACTTACTAAAAGCGGCCTTCGGCATGCCTTACGGAATAGTGGAAACAATGGCCCATCTTACGGGAGCCCGGTACGTACATCCAGACGTGTCTTTCGTATTGGATATAGGCGGGCAAGACATGAAATCGATCTTTGTAACCCAAGGCGTGATCTCGAATATAGAGATAAATGAAGCCTGTTCTTCCGGTTGCGGGTCGTTCTTACAGAATTTCGCCTCTACAATGAATATGAGTATGGAGGCGTTTACACAGGCCGCCTGTTTGTCTGAAGAGCCGGCCGATTTAGGTTCGCGGTGTACGGTATTTATGAACTCGAAGGTAAAGCAGTCGCTTCGCGAGAATGCCGGCTTGGGGAGTATAGCTGCCGGCCTGGCTTATTCGGTGATGAAAAACTGCTTGTTTAAAGTACTTAAAATGCCGAACCTGAACAGGCTTGGCAACCATATTGTTGTGCAGGGAGGGACTTTCAGGAACGATGCCGTATACAGGGCGTTGGAACTGCTCTCCGGCAAATCGGTCCGTTCTACCGACTATCCCGAACTGATGGGCGCTTTCGGCGCAGCGCTATATGCCCGCAACAGATGGACGGAGAGCGGAGAAGCGTCCGGCTTTGCCAAACGGGAAGATCTGCCGGATATACAGGCCATCGAAACAAAAGAATTACACTGCAAAGGCTGTACGAATAAATGCCCGGTACTCCGCTTTACCTTTACGAATGGCAATGTGTATTATGCCGGGAATAAGTGCGAAAAGGTATTCTATAATAAACGCTCCGCGCCGGTAAAAGGGTATAACGCCTTTGAGTGGAAGAATCATTTATTGTTTGACAGAAGCGCAGGGCAGGTAACAGGGAAAACGATCGGTATCCCACGCGTATTAAATATGTTTGAGAATTACCCTTTCTGGCATACGCTGTTTACCCGTTGCGGTTTCGATGTGGCCTTGTCTCCCGAATCTACTTTCCCGCTCTACCAAAGCGGGGTAGGAGGGGTAATGTCTGACAACATCTGCTTTCCTGCCAAATTAGTACACGGGCACATCCTGGCGCTGGCAGACGGGAAAGCAGACCGCATCTTTTATCCGATGGTAACGAAAGAAGAAAACGAATATAAGCAATCATCCAATTCATTCAATTGCCCGGTAGTAAGCGGCTACCCCGACGTTATCCGTAGCGCCGTAGACCCGGAAGAGACGTATGGGATACCCTTTGATAAGCCGGTTATTAATTTTACAGATGAAAAGGTACTAAAAGAGGCCTGTTTTACTTACCTGAAAGGATTGGGCGTAACAAAAGATGTATTTGAAGACGCTTTTAGTAAGGCGCTGAAAGAAAGATCGGCTGTACGCGAGACGCTGAGGAACGAACAAAGAGCGCGGCTCGACCAGGCTATACGTACCAAAGAATGGGCCTTTGTAGTGGCCGGCCGTCCGTATCATACCGACCCGTTGATCCATCAGAAGGTAGGGCATATCTTATCCGCCTTCGGGATACATGTCTTTACCGACGATGTGTTTCGTACGCCGGAGAGTGAAGGATTCGGCAAGTTGAAGATCGTTTCGCAATGGTCGTACCCCAACCGGGTAGTGCAGTCGGCTATGGAAGTGGCCAGGCTGCCGCAGCACGTCCAGTTGATCCAGCTAAACTCTTTCGGCTGCGGCCCGGATTCCTTTTTTATGGATGAGACGGGAGATATTCTGCGCCATGCCGGAAAAAATCATACAGTGATACGTATAGACGAAATCTCCGGCTCGGGCGCCATCCGTTTGCGCCTGCGTTCGCTGATAGAATCGCTGAAGTCATTGCCTCCTGCCGAAAAGAAAGCAGACAAGCCTTATGCAGGATACACGGCAGATTATACGGAAGCGGATAAGAAAAAGACCATCCTGATCCCCTGGTTTGCCGATTTTATATCGCCCTTTATCCCCACCATTGGCAGCCTGGCCGGATATAACGTAGTGAATCTTCCCCAAACCTCCAGGGCATCGGCAGATACCGGCCTGAAGTACGGGCATAATGAAGTGTGCTACCCTTCTACATTAATATTGGGAGATATTATAACAGGATTACAATCCGGCAGGTACAACGTAGATGAATGTGTGGTGGCTATTACGCAGACAGGCGGACAATGCCGGGCAACGAACTACCTGAGCCAGATAAAGTCCGGGCTTCAGAACGCCGGTTTCGGACATATCCCCGTAGTAGTTATTTCTACTGGCGAAGTATACCGCAACGAACAGAAAGCGTTTAAACTACCCCTACTCAAATATGCCAATGTATTAATATACACACTTCTGTATGCAGACGCCCTACAGAAGATGTACAACTCGTCTGCCGTAAGGGAAAAAACAAAAGGAGAAGCCCGGGAACGATTCGATTTCTATATAGAAAGAGGCATAGAAGCTGTACGCAAAAACAACAGCCAGATGATCCTGATGCTAATGGAGCAAGCGGTAGCCGACTTCAACCTGCTGCCGGTATACGAACGCTCGTACACGAAAATAGGCCTTATCGGCGAAATATTTGTAAAGTATAACAATTACGGACAAGCCCACATCACCGAATGGCTGCGCGATAAGGGCATGGAAGTATCCACTCCCCCCATCCTCGACTTCCTGATGCAATACTTTGTAAACAGCGAAGTAAACATCAGAAATAAAGTAAACAACGGCTCGCTGGCCTACCACCTGTCGCGCCCGGTCTTCCTCCGGTTTATGAATAAACGTATCCGGGCGATAGACGACATCATGAAGCATTACCACTTATACGAACCAACAGAATCCATCTTCACAAAAGCCCAATACGCTGCGGAGATACTGGATTTGGCCAATCAGTTCGGCGAAGGCTGGATGATAGCCGCCGAAGTAGCCGCCTACGCCCGGAGCGGCGTAGAGCGGGTAGTCTGCGTACAACCCTTCGGCTGCATCGCCAATCACGTAGTAGCCAAAGGCATTGAGAAACGCCTAAAGAAATACTACCCCGCCATGAGCCTCCTCTACCTGGATATAGACGGCGGCATGGCCGAAGTAAACCTGCAAAACAGGTTGCACTTCATCACCAATGTCCGCTAAAAACCAGTAACATTAAAAAAAGCCGCAGGTGATCTACGGCTTTTTATCTTCGTATTATTCAGAAACTATTTGTCAAAAGCAGGAAGCCCGTTTTTCCAATAAACCTCTTTCTGTGAGAGATACCAGGTTTTCCCCTTATCGTTATTCCCCTGATAAAACAAATAGGTTCTTCCATCCAGATCTGTAAATACGTGCGGATGGCCGGATTCGCTTTCATTCCATTCACCCGGTTTGCCGTTGGGCAGGAAGGGGTCTTTGAATAATCTTTTCCAGGTAATGCCATCCTCACTGACGGCCACTCCGATTTGCTGAGGGCAGTTATTATACGCTCCTGCATAGAACATATACATCTTTCCGTCCCGAACAGCGATGGAAGCGGCTTCTATACATTCGCCTTCCCACGGATAGACGGGGTAAAGGATAGAAGAGTCTGCTGCCTGTATCCAATCCTCCCGGTTGAAGCCGGTAGATAGCGGAGCCGTAGCTACTCCCTGCATCTGTATGCTGAAATCCTTATCCCGCGTAGCAAAATAGAGGAAGTAGCGTCCTTTAAATTCACAAACCTCCGCATCGATTGCACGTCCGCAGTTCCAATCGCCTGTAGGACGGAAAACCGGATTGGTCGGGTTGCGGTCGAAATGAATACCATCGGCCGAAACCGCATGGCAGATAGCGTCTTTCTCCCTGTTCCCATACGTCTGATAAAACAGATGAACCTTCCCGTCGCGAACCAACGCTCCGGGGGCGCAAAGTCCGTTCTTCTCGTAAGGAGCCTCCTTTGCCGGAGTGATCTCACCTATTTTCGTCCAGTTTATCAAATCTTTACTGGATGCAATGCCAATACCCATCCCGCTATCCGGTTTCTCTTTTTCCGGCCGGATGGTATAATACATCAGGTAACGTCCTTTAAAGTTTACCACATGCGGATCTTTGGAGAACGGAACGCCGGTACGTGAAGCATCTCCAAACATCATCCGGGATTCCTGCGCACACCCGGAAGCAGACAAGAGCAAACAACTCAGTAGAAGAATATATGTTCTCATGCTATTATAATAGTAAGAGATTAATTACCATAACCCGGATTCTGTGTAAACTCTTCCGGATTTGAAACGTTCGTAAGCTGATCTCGCGGTATCGGACGCACTACATGATATTCTTTAAACTTACCGGCTGTCCGGGGGCTTATATCCGGATCATTCATGCGTTCCATTAGTTTGTTGGTTCGTTTCAGGTCATACCAGCGGTGCATTTCGCCCATCAATTCACGACCTCTTTCATCCAGAATAAAGTCGATCGTTATATCAGAAGGCCTCACTTCCATATCTGCTTCACGCCCCGGCACAGCCGCACGCGTACGGACTTTATTTATATATTCGGCAGCCTTCTGTGAGTTTCCGGATAAGTAAGCTGCTTCGGCTGCCAGTAGATACGTATCAGCCAAACGATAGACAAAGACATTCCGCGATCCGGCCGTCCAGTTTACTTCCGGCCGGTCCGGATCAAGATGCTTTACCAGATACGCATACATCTTATACGAAGTAAAACGGGTATTCGACGGCCATTCGGCATCCGGATTTTGTTCGGACTGAACATCCTTTTGCGGATCGATCTGTTCACGCATATATTCCGGCAGAAATACAAGTATAGGCCAGACTTCTTTTATCTGTTCCGGCGTCCAGGGTTTCCTTGGATCGATCATTGCCAGCTCGCCTTTTGTCCATACCTTCTCTTCCATCTGCTTTGTAAACGGACTGAATACGTTTTCTTTAACCGAATTTTCCGTTATGTTCCAACGGGATATAAAGCAATCTTCGTAGCGTTGGTCTATTGTCTCGTCAAACAATCTGATGGCATAATCGGTTGAGCGTTCGCGGCTCCAGGGCCTGCCATATTCGATAACACGTAATACGCCCGGATGTTCTTCCGAATAGGCAGAAGTAAAAAACATGTGAGCTGTATTACCTCCCCCATTCAATTCGGCATTCTGCGTATACAAAACGGAGAAAAGAACTTCCGGGTTCTGCTTGTTGTTTATATCCCATAATCCGGCATGCGATTCAACTAATGCGTATTTACCGGAGTTAATCACCTTTTCTGCATAACTCAGGGCTTCCTCATTCCGTTTCAGGGTAAGGTATACGATCGACAGATGATGCATGGCTGCATAGCGGGTGATTCGTCCGAAATCAGTAGCCGGATATGCTTCCGGTAAGTTGGCGGCAGCATATTCCAAATCGATAACGATCTGTGCCCAAATATCGCCTGCATTCGTTTTGTGAGCAGTCGTTTCAGCCGAAGTACTTGGTTTCAGCGGCATGGGTACATCGCCAAATTGCTGTACCAGGTGATAGTAGTGATGCGCCCTGATAAAGAACGCTTCTGCCAGGAACCGCTCTTTCAGGCTTTCGTCTAATCCCGGTATAACATTGCTTTCCAAGCTTTCGATAACGGCATTACACTGGTTGATCGTCTTATAACAACGATACCAGAAACCTCTTACATCATCATTCGTTGCATCGATTGTCCATTCATACCACTGTTCATGCCCCTGATGGCCGATCCAGATATCAGAAGGGCCTTCGCACATATAAATCAGAAACTCGTGTATATACATTTCTCTTAATGTGGAATACAGTCCGTTTACTCCATTGGTTATTCCGTCTTTGGTTGTATAGAAATTACCTACGGTCACTTTATTGTAAGCTGTTTCGTCTAAAAAGTCACAGGCCGGTAAACATAACAGAGACAGCAAACTTAGTATTATTTTATTTCGTATTTTCATATTCTATTTTCTGATTCGATTATTAAAAACTTGCATTTATTCCGAATACAAACGAGGTTAAAGGGCGATGGTCGGTATAGTTGTTACAATTCTCCGGATCTAACCCAACGTAATCGCTCTTTGTCCATGTATATGGATTCTCTACCATAAAATAGACTCTGAACCGCTCGCTGTGAAACTTTCCCGAAACCTCTTTTGGCAGGGTATATCCTACATTCATATTCTTCATACGTATAAACGACAGGTCCCGGTAAGCATAATCGCTTTGCACCAATAGATTCTGCTGATTGGTGATGGCCGGCACCGGACAGGCATTGGCCGGATTGCCGGGCGTCCAGAAGTCGACATTCAGATGGTTGTAACGGGTTGAGCCGGCTTCGTCTGTCAATACGCCCAGTACCTGACCGTATTTCTGGCGTGTATAGAAATAGATATTCAGGTCGAAGCCTTTATAATACAATCCGGTGGAAAGGCCGGCCGTCCATTTCGGTATCCTGTTATATATAAACAAATCGTCCTGATCGTATTTATCGTTCTTGTTTACATCTTCCACTTTAGGAGCTCCCGGTTCACGGGAATACCTGGCGGCTTCCGCTTCTTCGCCATATTGCCATACGCCTGCATACTTATACAGATACTCCACATAAAGAGGTTGGCCGATAAACCATTTATTACCCGGACTGTCTTCCTTGCCATTGAATAATTCAACGATTTCGTTCTTATTGTAACCGAACGTAAAGTCGAGGGTCCATCTGAAATCTTTTGTTACGACAGGCGCTGTATTCAACACAACTTCTATCCCCGAATTACGCATCCTACCTACATTCTGCCAGGTAAATTCATACCCTGTAGTGACTGGCAGATTACGTTGCATCAACAAATCGTATGTGTTTCGGATGTATCCGTCAATAGAACCGTTGATCCGGTTGTTCAGGAAACCGAAATCGATGCCGGCATTATATTCTTCCGTACGCTCCCATCCCAATTGGTTATTGGCCAACTCGGTCGGCAGGTAGCCTATGGCCGATTGCTCAGTTGTACCGAAATAATATACATATCTGCCCAAAGCGCCTTGTGTAGCGTATTCGGCGATAGCCGTATTGCCGGAATTTCCCCAACTCAAACGTACTTTCAGATTAGATAGCCAATCTACCTCAGAAAGGAACGCCTCTTCATTGATACGCCAGGCTAATGCCGCAGACGGGAAAAAGTCCCATTTATTTCCCTCTGCCAGACGGGAAGAGCCGTCGTAACGACCGGTTAATGTCAATAAATAACGATCCTTGAATGAATAATTGATACGTCCCATAAAAGACAGCAAAGCCCACTTACGAACAGAAGAAAGACGGGAAAATACATCCGGAGCTTCATTTACATTATACCAGGAACCAAAGTAAGGCATATCCTGGCCTGTCAGACCTACCAGTTCCGACCTGTCTGTTTGCATATCATGTACGAACGAAACATCAACACTATGCTCTTTCACTACTTTCTTATAGTTCAACAAATTCGTGAATGTGATCTGTTGATCGTTCGTCTTTTTAAATTCGGCCGAAGGAGAAGCCAATTGACGGGCCTGCGTTGTGGCGCTCCGGTAGATGCCATTCTCGATAGCCGACATACCATAAGTCAGACTTGTACGGAATTTCAGGCCGCTGATTATTTCCCAGTCTGCAAAGAGATTCAATAAGATCCGGGTTCGCTTTTCTTTGTTATCTACATTATTTTTGTCGATATCGAACATTGGATTCGAGTGTAACACCGTTTGATACCAGCCGCTGTTGTAGAAACGCATTGCTCCGTTTTCGTCGTACACTTCCGTCAGTGGATCCAGTACAGTCCCGTATTTCCACACACTGTTATCTCCATTATTGCGGGTAGTAAGCGCCAGCAATGAAGAATATCCGACTGTGAAATTCTTCGCCAGTTCCATATCCCCATTGATACGGGCCGAGAAGCGTTCATAGCTCATATTGTCGATAATACTCTGGTCTTTGTTATATCCTAACACCAACATATTCCGGTTGCGTCCGGCCGATTGATTGATGCTGATGTTATGATCTGTTTTATATCCTGTTCCGCTGAACATCAGTTCCTGCCAGTCTGTGAACTGTCCGGTGGCAAGAGCATTTAGCTGGATATCATCAAATATTTCCTTATCCGTTTTGCCCTGGTTGGCGGCTCTCTTCCAGTCGGCATACTTTCCGCCGCTCATCATATCGTAATTCCTGAACGATTTGGAAACCCCGGCATACCCATCATAGTTGACTGTCAGCCGCGAATCTTTCCGGGCGCGTTTTGTTGTAATGATAATAACCCCGTTAGCTCCCCGTGAACCATAGATCGCAGTAGATGAAGCATCTTTCAGTATATCGATCGATTCTATTTCGGCCGGATTGATCTCATCAACCTTTCCGGCAAAGGGTGCATCGTCTACTACTACCAGCGGACTATTCCCGGCATTGATTGAATTATAGCCACGAATAAGAATGGTAGAAGAAGAACCCGGCGCGTTTCCCATCGTAATATCCGCTCCGGCTATCTTTCCCTGTAACGCCTGTATCGGGTCTTTCATTACAGCCTGGTTTTGAATAGAAGAAGAAGAGAGTTGAGAAACAGAACCCGTCAGGTCTCTCTTTTTAATTGTTCCATATCCTACGACCAGCACTTCTTCCAGCGCCTGAATATTTTCCGTCAGCGTAATCTCGAAAGACGTTTTTCCTTTAACGGAGATCTCTTGCGGATTGTATCCGATATACGAAACAACTAATACGGCATTTGCTGGGACTTCAAGCTGAAACTCTCCATTCATATCCGTTATTATTCCACTGGCAGCGCCTTTTACTATAATATTGGCGCCGGCAACCGGTTCTCCTGATTCATCTAAAACGATACCGGTTATTTTCTTTAGATCAGCCCCGGATGCCTGTTTCGCAATAGCCGACTTCAGTGTTAATACAATTAATGATTCATTTTCTTTTTTATAAGAGATGTCCGTATTGACCAGCAAGTTGTTTAACGCTTCGTCTATCGTGACATTTTCTACTGTAAGACTACTTTTTTGGTCGAGGCTGGACAAGTCGTCATTATAAAAGAATTTATAATCACTGGAACGTTCGATCACACGAAGTATTTGACGGATCGGTTGATTTTTTACATTTACTGTAATTTGTGCAAACAGCGTCGGTGATATCAATAAAAGGAATAGTGTATTAATAAATACATTTTTCATGTTTAACTATTTAAAGGTATTACTTATTGCGCCTGTTACTTGCAAGATACCGTGGCGCATTTTATTATCACACAGGGACAGCATCATGATACTGTGCCTTATAGGGGGTTGGGTTTATTCTATTATGTTTTCATACGATTCTTTTTAAGAGTTAAACAATTATTTCAAGGCTCTCTCATAATCTTGTTTTTGCTTCTTATTCTCACGTAATATGATTAAATTGTCTTTAATTTCGTAGGAAAGCGGCGATGTAAGAGATAAAATCTGTAAGATGCTTTCCAAGCTTGTATTTTTCAAGGTACCTCTGAAACGTAGCTTTTTAAGCGCTTCCGATTCGAATAGAATGGTTATATTGTAATACCTTTCCAATATTTTAGCTATGTTTTCAAACGTTTCGGGTTTAAAGCTTAGTGTATTATCCTTCCAACCTGCATATTCCCATGCATCAGAAACCTGATTGTTCTGCATCTTATGATTCCGTTTATTATATACTGTTATATGATTGGGCAGCATTGTTATCTTATCATAATCCGATTCTACATCTACTTTTCCGGTCATTAAGGCGACGGAAACGTGCTCTTCATCATCGTATGATTTAATATTGAATGAAGTACCGAGTACCTTTACGGCAATACCTCCTGTTTGTACGACAAACGCTCTCTCTTTGTCGGGAGTAACCTCAAAAAAAGCTTCCCCCCTGAGCCGGACTACACGTTCTTTACGATTAAAATGAGTTCCGTATGTAACTTCCGAATCGGAGTTGATCCATACTTTTGTTCCGTCGGGAAGCGCTACGCTTGCTTTCTGCCCCCTCTCTACAGCCACAATTGTATCAGACAGATTGCTTTTACCTTGGTTGTAGAAGTAAATAGTTATTCCGGTAGCAAGCAAAAGCATGAATATGGCAGCGATAGAGGCAATCCATCTTATAACCGGTTTTATAGATTTCTTAGGTTTACCCAATATAGCTGCCATCGATGCTATTTGCGAAATGTCCAGTCGTGATTTGATCCTGCTTAATAGCTCTTTTTTCAATACCGGATCCATTTCTTCCGATGCATCTTCCCATTGCTCCTGTAGCCATGAATTATAGTCCTGCTCAGTCATTATTAATCGTTTGTTATTAGTTATACAACTGAGTGGGCAGAAACCGTTACGGTTCGTTCAATATTTAACATTTGTTCGTGATTTTGCTTTGACGCACACCCTTCGGAGATTCAGATACACCCCTTGAGATTGATATGATAAGCCTTTTTTCAAGAGGCGCCTACCTATTTTCAAAAAGATACGG
>JAISCM010000073.1 GCA_031265595.1 Tannerellaceae bacterium | reverse complement strand
GGTAAGGGTGTAAGGAAGATAAACCACAAGGGGCAGGGCGCCGAGGAATATCTGATGCTTGTGAATCTTATTTTAGACGAGGCTGCCGGCGAGCTGTTTGCTAATGACGGCCCTTCAAGTAAGATCCAGGTGTATGATTTGCAAGGGGATTTTAAAAGGACTATTCCGTACAAAAAGGGTGCATTTGTAAGTAATATATACAATTATGATAAAGAGTATTTGCTATGCCAGGATACGTACGCGCCCGATAACACCGGTTCGGTGAACACCTTCTTTCTGCTATCCAAACAAGATGGGAGCATGAAGGATATTGAGATTCCTCTTGAAAAGAAAATATCAACGGTGATTGTGGAAATGGTAGGGAATGTGATGTATGGAAATGGGCCGAGAAACTGCCTTATCGTACCTTTCCAAAACAACTGGATACTAACAGAGCCTTCGGCTGATACGGTGTATATGAACCAACCGGATAACAGTCTGCTTCCTTTTATGGTAAGAACGCCGCCGGTACACACGATGGAGCCTGAAGTTTTTCTTTTTCCGGGTGTTCTTACCGACCGTTATTACTTTATGCAAACCGTAAAGAAAGAATATGACTTTGCGGCGGATAAAGGATTACCAACGACTGATCTGGTATACGACAGGCAGGAAAAAAAGATATACAGATACACCGTTTACAATCAAGATTCAGACGAAAGGACAGAGGATCTGTCTCAGAGAAGTATGAATAATGAAACTGCCTGCTGTGCAACACTGGAAACTCCGGATCTTGTAGAGGCTTACGGGAAAGGAAAACTGAAAGGTAAATTGGAAGAGATTGCAGCAAAGCTGGATGAAGAAGATAATCCGGTGATCATGCTGATAAAGCATAAATGATGATCTGTCAGCCATCTATAAGTCCGTGCAAGCATGGCCGGCGGCATGGAGAAGAAAAGAAATTCCGAAAAGTTTGTAAAAACGAAAAGTTTTCGGAATTTTGCATTTCCGAAAAGGTTACAGAAACGAAAAGTTTTCGGAATTTCATATCATGGTAAAGAGAGAACTATATTTATCGCAATTACGCGAACTGAGAGACGTCCAACTAATTAAAGTACTGGTGGGCGTGCGTCGCTGTGGGAAATCAACGCTTCTCGAACAGCTTCGGGATGAATTGACAGCGGCAGGCGTATCGGCTGCAAACATTCAGCATTACAACCTTGAAGAGCCGGAAAATACGCTCTTCGAACATTGGCGCGATTTCTATTTCCACATCAAAGAATCGCTTTCGGCCGAGGGTATGAATTATATTTTCCTCGACGAGATTCAAATGCTCGACAAGTTCGAACGGCTGCTTGACGGATTGCATATATTGAAAAACGTAGATCTGTATGTAACCGGCAGCAACGCTTACCTGCTTTCGAGCGAGTTGGCAACGATCCTTACCGGGCGGGCGATTACACTTGAAATGTATCCTTTTTCGTTTGCAGAGTATGTGGATTATCAGCATATTGATAGACCAAACGATAGCGATTTGGTCAATTATCTGCAAACCGGCGGTTTCCCACAAGCATTGGAATTGCTCAACATCAGCCGTTCTGCTTACGAAAACTACCTGAAAGGGCTATATGCTACTATTCTGGAAAAAGATATAAAACCCCGGAATGCCATTTACAACGAAGTAGCGTTTGAAAACCTCACCCGGTTCTTGTCTGATTCTATCGGTAGTCCTGTTTCGGCAAACAGTATCGCCGATTATTTTATTCACACCAAGGACAATCTTGACGACAAAACGATCAGTCGCTATATATCCATACTGAATAAAAGCTATTTGTTTTATCATGCCAACCGCTTTGACTTGAAAGGTAAGAAAATGCTGAAAACGCAAGGGAAGGAATACATTGTCGATACAGGATTTCGCCATCTTCTTTTGGGACGGGAAAACCTTTCGGACTTAGGGCATATCCTCGAAAATGTGGTTTATTTTGAACTCTTGCGGCGCAGGAACAGTATTTGGATTGGTAAAAATGTAGCGCAGGAAATAGATTTTGTGGCAAAAGACCCGAATGGTTATACGCATTACTATCAGGTTTGCCTCACCATGCGCGAAGAAAGCACGCGCGAACGGGAGTTGTTGGCATTTATGAAGCTGAAAAACCACCATCCTAAAACCGTTATCTGCCTCGACCCCGAAGAACCTACATACAATGGCATTGTGCAACGCAACGCCACGAAATGGCTACTCGAAACAGGGCAAACCAGTTGAATTTTTTAACACATAGTAATGCTATCTGATTTTCAGTTATTATCTTTGCAGCGCTAAAACTGAGGTGATGTATATTGATTTAGATAAGAAAGAGATATTGGAGCATATAGCGTCGGAGCCGTTTCGGATTATTTCGAAGACGGCGGGGCGGTTAGGGTTGGAGGCTTATGTTATTGGTGGGTATGTGCGCGATATTTACCTGCGCCGGGCGTCCAAAGATATTGATATTGTTACCGTGGGTAGTGGTATTGAGTTGGCAAAGGAGGTGGCCAGGGAATTGGGTAAGGCCACGCGTTTGACTGTTTTTAAGAATTTCGGTACAGCCCAGATAAGAAATAAGGAGTTGGAAATAGAATTTGTTGGGGCGCGTAAAGAGTCGTATCAGCGCAACAGTCGCAAACCGATTGTGGAAGATGGTACGCTGGAAGATGATCAGAACCGTCGTGATTTTACTATCAATGCCTTGGCGCTTTGCCTTACTAAAGAACGGTATGGCGAATTGATCGATCCCTTCGATGGGCTGCGAGATATGGAGTATCAGATCATTCGCACGCCTCTCGACCCGGATATTACCTTTAGCGACGACCCGCTCCGGATGATGCGGGCGATACGGTTTGCTTCGCAATTGGGCTTTTTTATTGATCCGGATACGTTCGATGCCATTGTGCGTAATAAGGAACGGATCCGCATTATTTCCGAAGAGCGGATTGCCGACGAACTGAATAAGATCATCCTTTCGCCGAAACCTTCTGTCGGCTTTGAGTTATTAGACCTGTCGGGCTTATTGTCTCTTATCTTTCCCGAGCTGAGTGCGCTTAAAGGCGCCGAAACGCGTGAAGGGATCGGGCATAAAGATAACCTGGCGCATACCCTGATGGTACTCGACCGGCTTAGCCGCCATACCGGTGATCTATGGCTTCGCTGGAGCGCCTTGCTGCACGACATCGGCAAACCGGCGACCAAACGTTGGGACAACCGCCTGGGGTGGACGTTTCATAATCA
>JAISCM010000101.1 GCA_031265595.1 Tannerellaceae bacterium | reverse complement strand
AACCGTCGGCATCAACAGTCCATGTAACGCCCTTAGATGCTGTCATGTTAGCATAATCGGGCGGCCCTATGGCGTTAACAGATACGGGGCTTTCGGCTATTATTATGGGCGGAATAAAGAAGCACATTACTTCTGTACTATTGCCGCCTTCCAAAGTGATAATATCGCCTTTTTTGACGGGTAAAAGAGACATTGTCCTGTCGCCCGAAAGCCAGATACTCGCTACAATATTCCCGTTTATCCTCCAATGATTATAGCCATTAGCGTTCGCCCTGTCACATCGTAATAAGACGTAACCGTCCCTATCGACCGTCCAGCTTCCCGGATTCGCAGATATGTGGTTTGTTGCATCCATATTCGCGTAATCCGGTACCCAGATACCCCCGCCCCCGCTGCTTCCGCCCTCGCTGCTTCCGCCGCCGTCAATCCCTTTTGTTAGCTCCTCGAAATTATCCGTATCGAGTTGCGTCTCGCCTATAAGCGTGTTTTCTATTGCCTCGGCAAACAGCGTACTAACACCCAGCCGTACAGCCAGGCTTTTCTCCGTCTTGCGTTCGACAGAAATCAAACCGGCGGGGTAACTGCCATAGTCTTCACCTCTGTAAACGAGGAAAACCCTTCCGTCTTTACTTGCTATAATTGTTTTCATATGTTTGCGTTGTTATAAATTATTGAAAAGAAGTTCTTTAAAATTATCGCCCGTCAGCGGTTCGCCATTAACCGATACGTTGGGTATACTTTCGGCGACTAAGACTATTTCGGCAATCTTTACCAAAAGAGTGGAATCACTTTTCTTCTGAAAAGAAATTATATCCACGGGATAAGAGCCGTAGTCTTTCCCACGGTATATCAGATATACCCGCCCTGATTCTATTTTAATTTCTGTATTCATGCTCTTTCTTCCCATTTTGTTTGGTACTCTTCCGACTGAAACGGCGCATCCAAAAACTTTTCGTATGTGTCTATCGTATCGGCTGAGAACATGCCGTTCCGGTCTACGAAGTCTATCCTTCCTTTCAGGTACAGCAGTTCTTCGTCGCTGAAATTAATTGCAGTTACCGCCGTGATGGCTTCAACCGACTTAAATCCGATTTCATACTGGTTGTTTCCTACATTCGTGTAGATAACGAGCGCTTCCTCTGCGGCGGAAAGTTGTACTTTCTCGCAGATAGCATTTTTTAGCTTGATATTACTTCTTGTGTCGAACTGCGGCAACACGGATTTTAAAACTATTAGCCTGTCTTTTAAATTTAGTTCCATATTTTTCAATTATTAATTAGTTAATTATCCAAAAAATAGATATCCTGAGTTTTCGTCCCAATAAACGGGATGCTTGATATAAGACCCGAGGGTATTGATCTGACTCTCATGCGGCATCGTGGAAAGCATGATACACGTTCTAAAGAATCCAGCATTGTCATTTGAAAACTTTCTGGACTCAATCGTGATGGATTTGCCGGCGGTATTCCACTCGCCCGCATCGGCTATAAAAATATGAATATTCCTTGTCGACGAACCGGTTGTCTTTATTCGGATATTACCATTTTCGCCATCAGAAAAAAGAGGAGCGGTATTTTCAAGCCGCAGCAATGTTCTTGGGTATCCAGCGGGCATTACATGAAGCCCTATGCCAGCCCACAGACCGTTAGCTGAGAAACTGAGAAAGGGCGAGTCTCCAGAAGAAGACATATAGAATTTTGAATTATTACCATAGTCAGGATATGCGTTATCTTTCGATTGAATGGAATTGTACGCTACGGTGAATCCTCCCATCTCGCCTTTACTTGAATACATTGAGCCGTCCTGTGTGACGCGGAACGGGGCATTGTCTATGCTGTTTGTGTTAGCGCTGCCGTCGTATGGCGCACCAGCCCATATACGTACAGAGCCGGCGGCTGTACCCATTCCTGTTATTCCTGCGTTAACTTCACCGTTCGCATTCTCAGTCAAATAGGAACCTTTGCTGTAAACATCGCCAGTAGCCATAACCCTGAATGTGCCGCCGGCAACGCCACTGTTTCCACCACTCCAGATACGGATACTTCCATATGCAGACATACCTCCGGTTTGCGCTCCCGGCTCCCCGAATGTAATCGCGCCCGCGGTAAAAAGCCCTCCGTTGCTAACCACCATTTGCATATCGTATTTGTCTGCTACAACCCATGCCGAACCATTATAGCGATAGATTAATACACCGTCTACCCAAAGGTCGTTTGTCTTCATGCCAGACGTTGGGGCATCCGGACTGTAAAATACCTTTGCTTTGTCGTTAGCTGTATTAATAGCTGTGTTCGCATTGGAGTTGGCGGTATTTGCCGCATTCGAGGCGTTTTCAGCCGCCGTGAGTGCGTCTCCGATAGCTTGCGCCGCCTGTTCCCATTCTTCCAGATTTCCAAGGCCCGATGAACCGGCCGAAATGATTATCTTACCGATAATCTCCGCTCCGTCCTTAGCTGTGATACGCGCGTTTTTGAGGTCGATGATGAGCCTTGCCAGCATGTCCTGTATAACGCCTGTCGTTATCTGCTGCCCGGCTATTTCGGTATATCCGTACACCGGCTTCCAGCTTCTGACATTGTTTTCCGGCGTGTTCAGCACGCCAATCCAGAAATGGTAGTAGCCGGCTTCCTCTTCGACTTTTATGGGCAACAAGGAATAGACTATACTGCCGGCGTCTCCCGATACGCTGCATCTGGCATAGACGTAATAAGCATAAGCGTTGCTTAGCGCCAGATTGGATGCTGAGATGTTCCATGTCCTTGAAGCGCCATCTCCGTTAATCGTCATATGCACCAACCGTCCGGCGGTACTCCTGAAATTATTAGGGTCGTTATTATAATTAGGCTGGAATCTAACGCCTATAAAGTCCATTTGGGCGGACTGGAAACCAACGATTAAATGTCCGAACTCGCCAACAATAGCAGAGACAATATCCTGCCAAAACTGGCTTTCGGGGTCATACATCATCTGCTTTGTTTCCTGAACGTCCCGCCATGTCCTTTTCGTAAAGCCATCTATCGGGCGAACTTCATTATCTATTTTATTGGGTACGTCCTTTATCTCATCAACGATCTGGCTGAATCCGTTGGTCTGCAAAAAATCCGAAACAATAAGCTCATACCGGAACGGCGTTTCGTCGTCGTTCTCAATGTACCTCTTTACGGCTGTCACCCGAATCTCCCTGTTTATTTCCAGCTTTGCATCCTGAACGCCTACCAGTTGTCCGCATGCAATATGAATCTCTCTTTCGGCAAACTCAATCTCATCACATTCACCTTTAAGCTGTACACGGTTTTCGCATTTCTCATCAAGGAATTTCTGAGCGGTTTCCAGCAGTTCCTGAGAGGCATTCGTAATATACGAATCAGGCATTTTCAGGCCGGTAAATATAAATGTATCGCCTACCTCAAAATTGATGTCGCCCGGAACCTTCAGCGCATCTTCTTCTTCATTTTGCTTTAGCCTGAGTTCTTTGGTGGTATTATTCCAGCTTCCCTCTACAACGGCAAGGTCATATCCGGCGAGCGCCCCGTTTTGGAAGGCGACAAGAACTTCAATTCCGTCAATCAGTTGGGCAGTGAGATTAAAATCTATACCCGAAGCCCGGAGGGTAGTGTTGTTTATCTTGCTTGTGACGGCAAATTCTCCTACGGGAAATACATCTTCCCATTGTTTTATGTATTCAATCACCCCGTATTTGGCGACATTCTTTTCGATATATAAAGCCTTACCGGGTAGCATAAGATAGCTTCCATAATCGGCCGTAAGGTTTGTATCGCCTCCATAAGCGTATAAACGGGTGATTGGCGGCGTATCGTCGACAGCCTCCAGCGTAAGGTTTTTAAACCCTTCCCCCTGCTTCAACACAAGGCCGCCGCTGTCAAACTCCCTCTTCCCGAAATTAAGCTTCTTTCCCTTGACCCAATATTCCGTGTTATAAGCGTTGAGAACATCATTTACAACTTCCGCACAAGTCTTGTTTTGAAAATTGAATGTCTGCGTTTTGCTTTCAATACATTCGCCTACCGTCCAGCCGGGGTGAACCCTGTTCATCGACTTAACGATAAGTTTCAGAACGTCAAGCGCGTTCCCGTTATAGAAGCTTGTGCTCTTTTTGAACTCCGGCGTATCGTACAGGAAGAAAACAACATCATGGAGCCTGTATAACTCATGGAAAAAGGTTATCTGATAGGAATATCCGACAGATGTTTCTTTCTTTTGTACGCTCTCCTTATACCTGATATAATATTCTTCACCCATGTAGGCAATCCGGTCGTTAATTGTGAGACTGAGCGGCTCAAGCACATCAAATTCAAGATATGCGGTGAAAGAACCGTTTATCTCTTCGTTGGTAAATGATGATTCACTTAGAACAACATCGGCAATATCAGTGGCGCCCCTCTTTATTTTCATGGTCTATTGAATTGGTCCGAGTTTCTTTTTCTGCGTTGGAGTTAGCGCCCCGATTATTTTATCTATCTTTTCCTGCATGGCAACAATGTCTCCGGCCGTAATTGTAACCGTCCGGAGTTCCAGAACAATAGTCTCCACCTCATTTTCCGTCCTTGATTCCTCTTCATTTACTTCTACGGGAATTTCCGCTATTACTTCATCTGGCGGCGCAACAATAGGGTGTTCTTCGTCTACGATAGCCCTGTCTACTTCCTCGTAGTGTTCGGGGAGTTCGTCAAGCGGTTCATCCAATAACTTTCCATCAAGATAGTAAGTTTTTCCAAGATAAGCCTCACTTCCTATAATATACCCGTCGGATATGCGGCGAAATACTTTCCCTTTTTTTGCTTTTATATGTTTCATGTCTTTAAACTTTACAGGTTTTTAACCTACGGGTTTTTCACTCGCCGGTTTAATAATATCCGCAAAAACAGACCAATTGGTAGCTGTCTTATATGCATCAACAGAGCCATCCGGAACATAAATAGCCGCCGGAGGATTTACGGGAGTTATGGAATCAGCCAGAATAGTTACAGGAATGGCATCGAATACCTGCATATACCCGGTTGGCGTAAATTTACAATTAGCTAAAAATCTACTGTCAAGACTCCCCTGGCCTTCAAAAAGTTCAAATACCTCGTAAGACCGAATTTTATTCCAAAATGCCCCGTAAAAATTAATGCGGACACCACTATCATTAGCAGGAATGTCGTCTTTTCGGACTTCCTTTAAAGAATTGTTATAAGCAAAAGAACTTGCCCAAGTAATTTTTTTGCTTTTTATTATGGGGATTCTATCCATCACTGTTTCGCTTATCATTTCTGAAAGATTTTCCAGATTTAAACACATGGAAAGATCAAGCCTCTTTATATTACACTTTGATAAATCTACCTCATAGAATGCGGCGGAAAGGGTAGTAGCGGCTACCCATGTGTCGAACATTCCGGATTCCATATAATAGAGGTTTTTACAACCGCGGAAAGCCGTATTAAAACTGGTTCGCGCAGCACAGTATTTAAACATATCCGCCGCAGCATATTCTAAACAACTACACGCGGAATAATTGCTAAACCATTGAGGATAGCCAGGATCATTAAGTTTACTATTGCCGATAGTCCAAAAAGCAACTAAATAACCGGCGGAAACGCTAAAGTAATACAGTTCTTCACAATCCAATATTTCAAGCTGGTGGGCAACACTATAATCGACATAAGTGTGGTGTGCTGCATCAGAAGAAGACGTATTTGCGCTTGCCGCAAAAGATTCGATAGGGCTGCCATCTCCCCAATTAATACGTATCGCCTTAGTAGAATAATAAGTCAGAGCGAAATTATTGGCGCTTGATGTCTGGGCAGGCGTTATAGCGCATTGCAAATTTCCGTTGGGGGCGGGTTTAAATTGGCCGGGTTGTACTAAAAGAAGTTTTTCGGTGGTAGCCGGAAAAATATTGCCTAAATCGCCGTTACTCATGCCAACGGTAATATTTTTTTCTCCATCTCCTATAATATAGGCTCCCTTATAATTCGCGGTAAGGCTGTAATTACCATAAGAAAGTTGGGTGGAGAAATTCCCTTTTGCATCCGTAAGTAATTCAGCGCTGAAATTTGCATCAAATATCTTAATAACGGCTCCTTCAAGTGGGAAATTCGAGATAGGCTTCCGTAAATACCCGGAAATTGTTACATAGGGATAAATCTGCAACGTATTCGTGTTATCCGTCAAAGATGCAGGAATAGAAAATCCCCCTTCTCCATACGAAGATTCCACTGTAACGCCAAACGCGCCCTGTCTACGAAATGCGACCTCACCCTGGGCATTGGCTACGCCGGAAATTTCTGTACCGGAAATCTTGACCGTAGCCCCGGACAGAAAAGAGAGGTCGATCTTTTGAAGAACAATAGTCCTTAGCGGGATATACTCAATAGAGAAACTGCGGGTTTCTAAAATTTCAATCGTGTAAGAACCCGCCATGTCAACATGATTGTCTGCCTTAAACGTAAAATTAATAGTTGCGCCCTTCGCATATTTAATCCTGAAAGTAGCATCGTCAATCTCTGTAAAAGGAACGTTTGCCGTAAACGAGGTTCCAGCAAGGGGCGCATTCTGTGATGAAAAAAAATGAAGGGTTAAGACGGGGTCGGGAATTATGGTATCCACGGTAATTTCCAATTCCGGGAACCATTCGCGGCAATTATCGATATCCGTCTCAAATGCAGCGCCGGCATGAAACTTTCCTGTAACAACCGCTCTGGGCAAGGGATTATCCTGTTCATCCAGCCCTCCGATAGTTGCCAGCTTCATAAGGACGGCAAGGTCATCATCTTCCGCATCCACGCCAATCAGCCGGAGCCGGTTTAGCTTCAACGGCTCGACAGCAAGTAACCCCTTAACCAAGCCAATCACATCCAGGCTGTTCATATTCTCCAGTACAAGCGTGGATATATTGCCTGTCCCGGCAAGGATAAGGTTTTCGGATGTAAGCGCCTGTTGGTTTCGGATGCTAAGGTTTGCGATGGTCTGAGGTAGTTCCATCCGGCTCACGATACCCGCCGCCGGAAGCTTCACCGCAGAAACAGAAGAACCCAGCGCTTTTAGCGTCTCTAAATTCTCACAACCCGACAGGTCAAGCGGCTCTGTATAATTAGGGCAATTCTGAATGTCCACCGTGCGGAGCATCTTATTATTACCGGCAGATACATGGGAAAGGTTCTCATTTTTATACCCACTCACCGCGCTACCGATTATCAGCTCGGTAAGCGTCGTGGCATTGGCAATGTCAACCGTTCCCGGATACAGAGCCGGAAGGGCGCCTATGCCTTTAACCGTGGATATACCGTAGATAATCGTTTCCGTGTCGTTGAACTGTATCGGCGGGGCGGCTATATGTATCGTTTGCTCCGCTTTCGCCCGCTGTTCCAAAACGTAAGAGCCGTATTTTACCCGGACATACGAATCTTTATAGAGGGTTAAATCAAAATCCGCGTTTGGCGCTATTCCCTGCCATGTAGACGGGGTGTATATGCGCATCGTAATAAAATCGTTCAGAAAATCAGCCGCATTATACTTTGAATCCATGTAGAAAAACCGGTTCCTTAACCACCAGATACGATGGTCAGTCCTCGATCCCTGAAGCGCATACAGGTAGGTACCCTGTCCGGTTTCTATTAACGGCTGAATGTATTTGTATTGCCCGTCCAGATTATAGACAACCTCGCTCCATTTGAACGCCTGTTCTTCATTAAGGATACGGATAGCGCCATTGTAGGAAAGAGCGCCTGTCTGACGCATATTGCGGTACATAACGGCCAGTTCTCCGACGAAGGATGCTTTGACGAGTTTCCATAGTTCACTGTCCCAACCATTCCATACGTGCCCGTCTCCCAGTGTGTCGTGGTCTTCTATATCAAACGGGAAAACATTGGCGCCTTCGTTATTAATACCCAGACAGGTATCATTGTCGTAAAAGATAAAATACCATTTATACGCCCCCGACCCTTCATTTCCCCATGAAGCAAGCATCATATTTTTGGCTCGCTGATCCACCATCCCGAATAGCTCGGACAGCAGATAATAACTGAGTAGGTTATTGAGGTTGAAATGCCCGGCTACTTCACTTTTAAATTTTGTCGGATTATCAATACAGGATACTACCCAGCCAACAAGCGCCGACAGATTGGTAGCGTCTGTATACCCGTCCGGGTAACGTCCTTCAAAGTCATCCAACCAACCGGCGCCGGAAAAGTCGGCAGACTTGAACAAACAGCGGTTCGCCGTATTGTTCAGAAACTCCCAACATTCGTCGGCGCCATCGAAACCGAATGTTTCCTGCGTGGCTTTGTCGTTGTTGAAGTTGTATTTACCGACAAACTCCGCCGGAGCATTATCGTTCTCCTTGTGGAATATAGCCATCGGATAACCGTCGACCGTCGTCCTTACCTTTTCGTCATTCTTCTGAGGCGGCGTAAGATAATTGAGGCTTCTGAGCACGGAATCAATATACTTTGCCATGCCGGTGTTATGGGCTCCCGAACTTTCGGCAAAGTCCGCTTTCTCGCAGAACGTATCAACGGGTATGGCATTTTCCTTCAGGGCGTACTTTTCTACATGTTCCCCCGTTTCGGTTAAGGTTAGCCCACTTCTGAATTTATGCTTAAAGTTTTTTCGCGGATAAAACTGAGAGGATGTGCCCTGAACGTCTATCTGCACGTTATCGGCCGTAAATGACCTTTCCGGGTTTTGGCGGTTCTCGAAAGTCATGGAAACCGTTTTCTTGTCTCCCTTGAAAGTCGGGAACTCACCCGTTATAGTCATACAGGGAAGTTGATTAACAAGCAGATTATAGACAATCTCGCCCGTCGAATCATATATCTGGTTGTTGTCATACAGCGTCAGCTTCTTAGCCACAAGGGCTGTGTCAGAGATATAGTTATTAAGTATCTGGTATGAGTTCAGGTCGGTAGCGTATGAACGGATGTTGTATACATCAAGCGTACAATCGGGGTTTCCCAGCGTAATACCAACCGGCGGCGTCTGTTCAAAGCTATCATTATCTACATACTGAATGGAACCGGAAGCAATGCCGTTGATGTAGGTGTAGATAATCCTGTTTTTCAGACGGCTTTCTACGACAAACGAAACGCGAATCATCTCCTCTTCTTTGAACTTGGCCGTTACGGATGAGAGTTCGGATTTAAACAGAATGTCGTTTGCCGTCAACCGGAATCCGCGATTGCCGCTAAAGCAGGAAATAATGCCGGACGTGAAGTTTTCCACGTTCTTTACCCGGAACTCCATTTCAATGGTTTTCCCTGTTTGTTTAAAATCAGAGAAAAAGGGATAGAAAGGAATTTCCAGTTTCGCCCCCTGCGATACCCGAAGGACGGTCACATTGTCATCATCCAACACCCAGCCGTTTGTCTTGAAATTGAAACCGGTAAACGTGGCTTCAATAGCGTTGTATTTCCATACGCCCGGATGCTCTTCGTTATTGCTGCGTCCGTTGGAAGAAAGGAAAAGTTCCAGCCCTTCCGTTTCGGCTTCGGAATCAATAGTAGATTTCGTAACAGCGAGGTTAAATTCCTTTTTCACATTGCCGGCAACAATTTCCAGTTTTAACGCTCCATATCCGGGAATACGGTACGACCATACCTGTTGCAGGCGGTCGACAATCAGGGTAGACACAACTTCGCTATTCGCCCTAAGTTGTATTTGCGTGGCCGATGCCGCCGGATTGTAGACAGAGAAAGGAATTACAATATTGTCGTACTGGACGGCTGTAACCTGATTGAACGCAGAAGATATAATAACGGCAGTGGAGCCCGGCTGTACATACGTGATACTAAAGTTCAGAACGTTTGATGATATCTCTACCCCTTCCGATTCCATCGTAGCATATGCCGTTAGCGCATGGCTACCGTGCGTAAGCTCCGGCAGTTTATAGTACAGTTGCCGGTTGGTTGTCGTGGTGGTTACAGAAGCCAGGGGGACGCCGTCAAGGATGAAATGTATTGTTTTCTCCCCGGAGCCTTTCGGCGTATACGGAAAGCTGATATCATTGCTGTAAGTCAGCGAATCATCAAAAGAAGATTCCAGCACGAGGCTGATTACTTCTATCCGGATATTGAGCGACCGGATAGCGCCGTAGCTGTCCGTTACCTGTATCCTGACCTGATTCTGTCCATCGGAAAGGTAATTGGTGATATCGAAATCAATATTACCCTGGCTGATGGATTGCGTATATGCGCGGGCGTTGTTTACGTAATAAACAGCCGTACCATTACCGGTAGGTTCCTGCGTTTCGCTATCCAGCGAAGAAAATGAGTAGCTAAGTAAAACCTGTTGCCCTTTCGGAACCCCTAAAGAAGCATCGCCGCGATTTATCAGGCGAAGGGTAGAACCCCCGCCGCCTCCGCCTCCGCCCGAACCGCTGCCTACCGGTATAGGATCGCCGACAACCATGCCCCCGGAAGTCAGGAACAGCTCTCCGTTTTCAGAGAATCCCCCGTCTACCTTGTTTTGTTCAAGCAGGTCTACGCGGGGTACTACCTCTGCGGCTTTCCCTCCCTCTTCCGCCGCATAGTCTCCCTGCTCCCGGGCATAATCAGCTTGCGTTCCGGCTTCCTGCGCCTTTTGGTTTGCCAGCGTAGCCGCGTTTTCGGCTCTGGTTGCAGCCTGATTAATAGCTGCCATAGAGGCTTGCCGCTGTTCTTCATTCTCTTCACGAATTGCCTCGGCTTCAATCCGCTGTTCTTCATTCTCTTTAAATTCTTCCGCCAGCGCCCTTACTTCATCGGCGGCTTCTTTGGCCGGCTGTTGAAGAACGGCGATATTGGAAGGGCTAAGGTCGTCAAATGTCAGCTTGTCGCCCTTTTCTCCCTTCATGGTAGAAGAAGGGGCTTTTCTCAAACGGTTATTCGTGTGAATTAAAATCTTCCCGCTGTCAACCTCTGCCTGCGTTGCGTCCGGCAACTCGTTTGAGTTCACTATATCTAATTCATACTTCTTTGCCATATCTTTATCTGTTAAATACTACTACATTATCTTCGTCAGCCAATAACCCCAGGTCAATATCATTCAGCACGGTTATTATCCGGGTATCGCTTACGTCCAGCCATGTGGCTACCGGGATAACGATCGTAATGCTGAACTTTGCCGAAACCCTCGCGCCCCAATGAACCGTAAACGAATTGCAATCTTTGTAATATACGTTGGTAACGCCCCCTGTTTCTTTACTGAATAACCGGAGCGCCCCGGCTCTGTTGAACTGATTGAAGAAAGCGGAGTAGTTGGTTATGAACTCCTCTTTTGAGCCGGACAGCATCCACAAAGGGATAGATACCTCCAGATGTTTATAACGGGATGTGCCGGGATAGACGCTCTTCCCGTCCGTGAACGGCGCTTTAAAAGACGGATATTTTAATATGTTCCCAAGCTGTCCGTCCGGGTGTATCCCGAAATCGGCAAAATCAAGCCGGTTAATTTCATACCAGCCACGAAGCGGGATACCCCCTTGCGGCTGCTGTATATCGCCGGATATAGCGATAGCGTCCTCGATAAAATTCATGCTAAATGAAGTCAGCGACGGACTTTCGTTAAACAGTAGCGGAGACTCATACCTGCCTGTCTCATTATACCGCAGGGAATGAATAAGCCCGTTCTCCAAATCCATCACACGATAGCCGGGCGCTGTCATATCGGTGAAAAACGCCTGGTAGATATGCCAAAACTGCTCAATCGTGGAATGTCTGATTGCAAAATTCAGCGTGACGGGCTTAGGCTCGAACTCAATTTTCCGCAAATCAGGTACGATGCCGTCCCTTTCCGCATAATTGCTGTACTTTACAGCTTTCCGCTTCGGGTACTTAAAAAGGCTGCTATATGATCCTTCCGTCAGGATGACGCCCCATGTGGATACTATGTCTCGCCCGTCGATTGTCATACGCCAAGTCCGCCCCCTTTCATACTCACCCTGACAGTACCTTTCAATGATTCGGAAATCTTGTCGGAGCTTTTCCTGATCGACTCACTGTTTTCCGCTATACCGATAGAAACCGTTTTTATTTCATAGGTATTTTCAGAAACTTTATCGCTTGAAGCCTTTACGGATTCCAGCAGTTGCCGGATTAAGATTACCTCCTTTAATTCGTTTGCCTGCAAGTCCCGGATGATGTTCAGGGACTCATGTATAGGAATGAGATATTCCGAAGTACGTTCGGGAGACAGGCTTCTTAATATGCTGCGGATGTCTTCAACGGCTACCCGCTGTGCGCCTGTCTGCCCGGCCAGTAGGTCGATGCTTTCCTGCGACGCCCGCGCTAATGCCCCTTTCAACGTGTTTTCATTCCCGCCGTTTGCAATATCAATACCGGCGATAGACATAGCCGCCTTAAACTGTTCGTTCGCCTGCCGGGCGGCGTTTTCGTATTCCGCCCTTAGGCGGTTGGTATCATCTTCCGACAGCGTGCCGTCGCTCATCGCGTCTTCCAGATTCTTATACCATTTCAAGAGGGCGTCATCGAGGAAGTTCTTTTTGATAAGGTTTAAAACGGCCTGGCTCATATGATCCTCAAAGGATTCCTGTATATCGCCGAAAGCGAGGTTGGCGCTTGTGACAAGGGAGTCCAGACTGTTTTTCAGCGAATCGAATGTAAGGCCGCTGAAATTGGTGTTGGAGCCCCAGTCGAATATTTCCTTGAGCCCTTCCCGGTCGGCAATCATATCTTTCACAATACCGTCATGCTTCCTCATAAGGCTGTCGTACTCCTGCCGGTCAATGTTTCCGTCGCTTCCGTATTCGGCGTACAATTCGTAGAGTTCCTTAATCCTGCCGTCGTACTTTTCGGCCATCATGGCATTGATTATCGCCCGCTGGAGGTATTTCTCCAGATTATCGGCAAAGTCTTCGGCCGAACTGTCCATATCGGTAAGGGCGTCAAGGAATCCGTTCCGGAATGAATCATAAGATACGCCGGTGATTGCTTCTTGCAGGGATTCTCCCAGTTGCGCCGTTTCTTCCTTGGCCTCAATGACGGCTTCCCCGTAGTTCCTTACTTCTTCGGGGAGCTTTTCCCATAGTTCGATGTTTTTTTGCAGCCCCTTCCATTGGTCGACGTCAAAATCCAAAACCTCTCTGATATCGGAAATGCCGGCTCCGGCAAGTTCGTTTTTCAAGTCCTTGTTTGTCTGGTAGCCTTTGGAATGGTGGTACTTGGGCCTTAGATTAAACCATGTTTCAAGTTTCTTTCGTTCGGCTTCCTGCTGCCTTTCAATCAGCTTGGTTGTTTCCGCTGCCTGTTTAACGGCATCCTGCCCGGTAAGGGAGGCTAAGTA
Organism: Tannerellaceae bacterium; assembly: GCA_031265595.1. Next base: position 9,048 of record JAISCM010000101.1, on the reverse strand, counting down.
TTCTTTTTGTTTGTCGATTAGTTTGCCGTACACCCCTACTAATTCTTCATAGCGGTCTATCTGCTTATTGAGTTTTTCTTCATTGCCATTTTCAAAGACAGAGTAAAGGCTCGCGCCCAAACCGACAACGCCGCCGATAATGCCGCCCAACAAGCCTCCGAACTTTGCGCCCGTCTGTGCAAGCGAAGTGGTTCGGCTGATTACTTTCTCTATTTTGCTAATCGTAGAGTCGGCGTCTACGCCAAGGTCGCTCAGTAAATCGGATAGCGTGCCGAGCATCGACCCAATCTCCTGCATGCCTCCAACGATATTCTGAAGGCCGGCGTATTGTTGTTCGGCTTCCTGTTCGGCGGTCTGTCCGGCTTCCTGCCCGGCGGTTTTTAGCTCTTTGAATCCCTGGGCGATTTGTTGGAAAGGATTGCGGCTGTTTAATTCGTCGCGAAGCTCTATAAGCCTTTTCATAATGGCTTCCACGTCTTTTGCATCGCCGAACATCGCTTTTATCTGCTCATCCGTCCAGCCTGCAGGAAGCGTGGCGCCCTCTTCTTTATTGATATAAGCAATAAGGCTTTCCAGTTCTTTGATAGTTTTGGCTATGTATGCAGACGTATGCTTGTCGGCGTCGTCAAAAAGCCTCGTCCATAGCTCGGATTCTTCAACGAGGGAACGTTCGATCTCCTGCAAGGCTTTATCCTGTTCTTTCTCGAATGTTTGTTTCTGCCAGTCGTTTTCGGCTTTCGCTATTTTCTCCGCATATTCTTCAGCGACAGCAAGGCGTTTCTGCTGGTAGTCGCCATATTCCTGCAAGTAGTCGAGCCGGTCTTGATTTTCTTTGTCCGCCTTCTCTTTGCGGAGTTTTTCTTCTTTGGCGATGGCTGCCGCTTCGTCTTTTATCCGTTTGTCGTACAACGCCTGCCGGTTCTTGTCTATATCGGAGGTTTGCCCCACGGTAAGTTTACCCCCCTGGGCGGCGCGGAGTTCTTTTTCGTATTTTTCCGTCTCGGAGACTTTCCGGTCGTAGTCATGGGCGATTTGGGCGAGTTCTTTGTCTGCGCCTTCTTCCATCAGGTTGATGAGTAGTTGTTCGGTTTCCTGACGGATACGGAGGATTTCCTCCTGTAGTTTCTGCTGGGCGTCGGCGGATTTGGTGGATTTGTTATCAGCGCCCGTTAGGAGTTGTAACATTTTTTCTGCCTCTTGGAGTTCTTTTGTTTTGTCCTCAAGAACTGTTTCAAGTTGTCCCTTTTCAGCTGGTGTTTTTCCGCTGCGTAAGTCTGCTAATTCCTGTTTAAACCGGGATACGGCTTCGGTAGCCGTCTTTATCTTAGCCGTTATGTCGTCGTATTCCTTTTTTACTGGGGTGGAGTTATTACCATCCGTATTATTGTCGGATATACCCCATTTTACGCGAGCCTTTTTATCTAAATAATCTGCTAATTTTAGGGCATTAATAATATTTTGGATATATCCCTCTACGGCTCTATTCGTAATATCGAATAGCCCTCCATCTTTGCCCGCTACCTTATCTAAAGCGGCTTTTGTCTCAGTGTCTAATTCTTTACCGTCAAAAATAGCTTCCCGTATTTTAGCATAGTATTTTGAGCCGGCCTCATCTCCAAGCTTGTCAATTAATCTATCTTGGATTTTGCCGAGATTCTCAGACATGACCTCATCAAGGTTATCGGATTCTTGCTGCTTGAACTTCTCATATTGTCTTGCGTCAAAAGACGCTTGTATAGACTTTGAGAGACTTTGATATAATAAATCCAAGGAGCCAACTCTTTCTATTTCTTCGTCAAGCCCTTGGCGGTATTTGCCGAATTTGTTTACAATTTCATTCTTTATGTCATTAAATTCCTTTGTGCCTTTTGTACATCCATTAAGGGCTCCCTTTAATTTCGACAATTCACGCATTTCTGCAAGTGATGCTTTTTCAGATTCTGCAATGGCCTCGTTAAGCCGTGTTTGAGCCTTTTCGGCCTCTGTTTGATAGGTAATGAGTTTATAAACACCGTAAGCTAAAGCGGCAACAGCGACAGCCGCTATCGTAAAAAGGTTATTATTGATAACACCGTTCAATCTTGTCACCGCGGCTGTTAATCTCAACTTTGCGGCTGTCAGAATGTTGGTTGTAGTAACATTCGCATTTTGGGCGGCGGTGTTTATGCCTGTTTCAAGTGTATTTGCCCGCCTGACAGCGGAATCGATAATTGCTCGCTTTGAATGAAGTTCTTTGGCAGCGGCGTTTTGAGCAACAGCCGCAGAATTTAATCTTTCCTGTGCTGTATCAAGTGACTTTTGTGCAGTTGCTATTTTTTTTGCATTTCCCGATGCTAATATTGTATTTAATTCCGCTTGACGGACGGTCACTGTTTGAGCAATGGCAGTTTTTTCGGCTTGACGGGCAGCGAGGCGCTTACGCGCTCCATCTAGTTCAGAATTTGTAACTGCTGCGAGTTCTATCTGCCGTTCCATTTCTGCCGCGATTTCAGCTTTAACAGCGAGGGAATGCTTTATTGAGCCCTCTGTTAAACCTAATTTTGAAATGCGCGCTCGCTGTTCAACGGTCAAAAGTGCTGTTAGTCGGCTGGCTTCCTCTGCGTATCGTACTGTATTAAGGGATTGGCGGACGGCTTCTGTTGCGATCATGACTGCCCTATACGCTCCATAAACCGCAACCAGTTCAAGTATCGTTTTGCCTATCTGCTCATAGTTCGCCACAAGCGAAGAGGCTCCGCTTATTGCGTCGTAGATAACCCCTTCGTTTTCCTGGCCGATGGCGTTGAACATCAACTGAAACTCATCCTGAAGTTTGGAAATCTGCCCGGTAACGGAGGCGTTCTGCTTTTCCATCAGGTTATAGAACTTACCCCCTTCGCCGGACATATTTTTGAAGGCCTGTTCTACCGCGGGGAAACCGATTTTGCCGGCTTCCACCATTTTGTATATTTCGGCGGCCGTTTTACCCAACTGCTTGCCCAACTCTTCCACGATCGGGATGCCGGCCATGGCAAAGTCGCGTATCTCACGGCTCTGCAACTTGCCCAGTGCGGATACCTGCCCATAGTTGATGGCGATACGGGAGAGGGGAACTGATACGCCGGCGGCCACGTCTCCCAGCGCTTTCACCGTATCGATGGCGTTTTCCGTGGCGATCCCCATGGCGATCAGTTGTTTGGTGTTGTCGGCTACTTCGGTTAAAGTGAAGGGGGTAGAGAGGGCGAGTTGTTTGATATCGGCCATCATCTTATCGGCCCGTTCCTTGCTTCCGAGCATGGTCTCGAAGGCAATTTCAAGCTGTTGAATTTCGCCGCGGACATTTACGATTTGTTTAATCAATCCGGCCAACGCTGCTCCTCCTCCAAAAGCTGCAAAGGCGCCCCCCGCCTGTTTCACGGAACGTTCAATCTTAGAGGACACATCTTCCGCGGTATCTCCGAGGTCGAGTATTCCTTTACGTGACTCGGCAAGCTTTCGCTTCAAATCATCATTGTTTCCGGTTATTTTAAAGTTCAAACTCATTCTTAATCATTCGCCATTTTCATTATAAACTCAGCGTTTCTTGGATCGTCTGCGCTTATTACATTCTTGTTGTCGGACGAACCAATGTCTCCGTAATAGACTTGTACAGCATCAGCCAAAAGCATCTGAACGTTTGTATAGCTTATTCCCCATAGGAGATATTCCATCGTCCAATGATATTTCCCAAGCAGCACATCAAACATTCCACCCCAAAGCGAGCGACCGCCAATTACTCTACCCGATTTGCTCGCCTTTAAACCTTCGAGGCGTTTTGCCTTAAGGTCTTTGTCAATCGAATAGAGTTGATAAAATTTTCATAATGAACCTGCGTAAGGAGAGCCAGTAGAATAGTACTGAAATCTGTCGGGTCGGTATTCCATTTGAAAAACTCGGCGCGTTCGGCAATCTTTTCGGCGTTCAACAAATCTTCTTTTTCCCGAAATGTCGCGATAGCCATAAGCGTACAGACAATATCGGTTTTCGATTCGCATACTCGCATCGCTTCTAAGTGTGGTTCGTCGCCGAGTGCATTTTCGTCTATCTCAAGCATGAGATAATACTTCGATAGTATCTGCATCTTTCCAAGCGTTGGAGGATGAATAGAGAACTTGTGTTTCCCTATATTAAACCGTATCGGTTTCTCCGTAACAGCATCGGATACCGCCATTTCTATAAATCTATCCTTAGCATTCATAACTCAACGTTTTATTGGGCGGACTGAAAGATTCGAACTTCCGTATCTACGCAGGAAACGTAGCGCTATACCATTAAGCTAAATCCGCAGTTTTGCCGGTTTATCCTCCTACCGGCGAAGTCCGTCTAATTCCGTTTGCCAAATTAATCTCACGTAGGCTCAATAACTTGTAGCTTCACCTGATTGCCTGACGCGGGTTTCAGCACATCGAAAGTGTATGTCTTAACCAATCCTTCCGCTGCATTGAATGTTGTCTGAACATTCACGGCGGCGCGGTTAATCACACAACCGATAGCATCCGGGTTTTCGGGAGTTACCATTACGGTGTATTCGTCGGCTACCACCCCGTCAACGTCCACTATCGGATCGGTGCGCTCAGGGGCTTGTCGCACCTGGAATGTGAGTTGATAGGTATTTGCTTTATACCTTACAGCCTCATTTTCGCCTCCCTCAATCTTCGCTTCGAGTTTATCGCCCTGCGTGGTTTCAAGTTGTGTTGAATCTTCAACGGGAGTAGCAAACGCCACATACGCTGAGTCGCCAACCTTTTTCACTTCAATCTTTGGCTTTCCCCAGCCAATTGTTATAGTATCTGCCATGTCTTTTATTTTTTATTATTAAACTTTTTATATTGTCAACTTTGTAGAAAACATCTATCCATTTGACTGCATGTACAATAGCTTATTATTAATAAGATGCTCGTTTTTCCCATCAACAGGAAGTACCCGCTGTTTGTCTATTTCAAACCTGAAATCTCCGCCGTTATAGGTTTCGAGAAGTTGGATAGCCAACTCAGATAATTCATCTACCCGCGTGTCGTGTATGATAAATTCCTTTGTGGCCGAATCCTGAATATCGGGAACGTAGATATTCACATTCACAAATGCCTCCTGAATCTGGCCGCTGCCGTTATCAAGAATTGAAATAACAATATCTTCCTTATCGGATTTCCCGGAACGTCCACGTTTACTCAATTTGCCGGTTACGGCAGCTTCGAGTGAAGAGCCTTTTATAACTCTATACACATCAGTCTTTATCCTTCCATCCGATTTCATCAGGCTATAATTCTTGCGATTTGAGAATTTAACTTCACTTCCATTTCCGGGAGCTTTCTGCGAGCAAACAGTTCGGGGCCGGCGAGCACATCCTTACTTTCAATAGCCTCTACGAGTTCAGCGTAACGCATACCGGCAACGACTATTAAAGCATAGGCTTTTGTATATTGATTAGCCAATTCAAGCGCCAGGTCTTTACCGGTCTTTACGCCTTCCGAGCCTCCGAGTATTTCTTTGAATCCGGTAAGCTGTTCGACTTTACCATCTACAACTATCACATATCCAACGGAGCTTCTGAGGTTTCCTGTGCGGTCTATCCAGCTTTCAGCAGCAGACCTGCCCCGTGCATAAGCTACGGTCGCTTCTCCAAGATAAGAGAGCATACGTATAGTAAGCTTTTCGGCTTGCTGAGCCGCTTTTAGTAAAGCTTCGTCAATCTCGCGGGTTGAAGTCGTCATCCTGATTCCCATGTTACACGTATACTTTTACATGAAGTTGTTTGACGTAAGGTTCGCCATGAACGGGCATCTCCAGCATCTTTTCGCCTTTATGGTCTACTACCCGCACAACGTCATTACTTTTCAGCAAATCGGCATAATGCAGGTCAAGGTAGATGGTGTATGCGTGCCGGTAAACCTCTCCGTCTTCAAATCTGATTTCAGCAGCTTTTCCGTTCGGTACCGCCCGGCAGGGAATTTCTTCGATGAACTGCGACTCTCCGGGAATGTAATTCCCATCTGCGTCTTCGTGCCCTTCGACAATTGCCTGTTTCTTCAAAATATGCGGACGGTCATTCAAAATCATGCGTTAGCCTCCTATATAAACCGTTGGCTCGCCAATCACATTCTTATCCTCACCAATAGAGTTATATATGGAATTGGCTAAAGCCATGATTTTGTCTTTTTCGGATAAACTGAAAGAAAGGTCTCCCTCTGAGAAACCTGGAGCCTGAATGAGACTTTTAAGACAATCGGCCACAGCGCCTCTGAACGGTTTGTCGTTAAGCAAATCCGGCGTACATGGATCATCTCCATTAAGCCCGCGGGACAGTAAACGGTTCTCGAAAAATCCATCACTTAACCTGTAATGAATTTCATCTTTCAGCGCTTGCAGGATTGTTTTCATCCTTGAGAAACAGGGGCCTTATGAGATTCAACGGCTGCTTTCAAAGCTGCTTCCTGTTCGTCGCTCAATTCATTCACCTTTGCTATCAGCTTGGCGTCGCCAATGTTGACAGCAATACGTTCGCCGCTAATGGTTTTCAGTTCGGCAATGAATTCGGGCTTCTTGTAGGCTACGCCCCAAACGGTGATTTTCACATCGGTCGTATCGGCGAGTTCGGCATCTTCGTCAAGAGCCTGCGCTTCGCTGATGTCCTGCGAGTAAACCTGGTCGATGTTTTCAATAACGGGAAGAACCAAAGCCTGTCCGGAAGTAGTCTCCGTCAGGGGATCGGTCGTTCTGTAACGGCTAATGAGTTTATACTCATCAACAGTGGAATAAACTACGCCTTCAACAGGATTTGTCTTTTCGGCCAGCGTTCCCCAAACCAATGCGCCTACTTCGTCAGAAGTGAGGTAGATCACTTTGTCGGCGTTCCACGGCTTATAAGACTTCCGCTTGCCGTTCTTTTCTGAAATAACCGAGCGGTCAATCTTCAGGAACTTTACGCCGTTGCTATCATCGGCAAACGCTTCATCAAACAAAGCGGCAGCAGGGACGGGGAGCTTTGTGTTGCTGTCAAACGTCTGTCCTCGATAATTAGCCGCTAATTCTTTCGCTCCTTGCGTCTGACGTAATTTATTGTACGTAGACAGCGCCAATGCGATTGTGATAATAGCATCGCCGTTTTCGCCTGCTTTACTAAGCACATTCCTTACATCATCCAGCGTTATTTCTCCGGCGGCCTGTACCCCAAAGCTGTTTCCCGGTAAATAGTTGAAATTGATGCGAAGGGCGGTTCCCGTGTTGTTTTCATCAGTAATAGCCACAATTCCTTCGGATAAACCGGTAAGGAAACTTGCTTCATTTTGCTCATCAATACCAACCGAACATGCTACCGGGTCATTCGTCAGCTTATTGGCAATCAGTGTCCAGTCCTGCCCCTGCGCTTTCATAATGTTGATAGCATTAATGTCAGATTCAAACAAATGCTTTTTCATACCGACTTTAGGCAACGTTCCGTTGGCGTGAGCAATAGAATCGCGTTTTTTTATCGGTAGCGGAGAATCCATCGCAACAACATCTGCGGCAACATAAGTTGTGTTCACAGATGCGCTCGTCCACTTCTGGTCTGCGGAATAAACCTTACGAAGCATTGTTTTATGCAGATAAGTGAGATTTGCATTCCGCTTCTCATTCACCTTATCAATTACGTTTTGCAGTTTAGGAAATATCTTTGCCAGATACTCCACAAATAGAGATGTTACCATTTTTTACCTCCTTTTTAATCGTGTGCGAATGTCAATGTAGGCAATGCTGTTTTCAGGGCGGCTTTAATGCCGTCAACAGGGAACGGGCTTGCTACATCATTAACTTCTCCGTTATACATAATCCCTGCCAAGGGAGCATCTTTTGATTTGCTGCACACAACCACGCCTACATATTCATGGTTGCTTGGAAGCGCAGCATAGGCGGCATTACCGCTTGCAAGAGGCATAGGCTTATACGTATCATCCGTGGTATTACGGATAACTATATGTCCGGCCTTAATCACCTCAAGAGGGTAGCTGCTAACATCCAGCGTTCTACCGCCGATGATGCCGGCAATGTACTTTCTGATTACAACCGGGTCCATGCCGGTTCCGATTGTCTGTACTTCGCTTGCTAAATTTACACTCATCTAAGATTTGTTTTTGATTAGAGACTGTTCGCCAAAGCGTTGATCTCATCATCAGTTAATACTTCATTTTGTTTTGAGCCTTTCCCTCCTCCGCCAGCCGCGAGTGTTGTCATCTCAGACAGACCGGCATCTGCGCGTTCTTGGTTGTAAGCCTTTAAATCATCCTCAACTTCAGAAAGGAACTCTTCAAATTCTTCGTCATTCTCGAACTTCATTTTACCAAAGCTCTTCAACGTGCGAGTTCCGAATGTCCCGGTGTCTTTCAACACGGTTTCGAGCTTCGAGCGCCTTGTCGTTGTGACCTTATCGCCTTTCAGTGCAGCGATTTCGCTATTCAGCGTCTCAATAGTCTGCATCATGCCCTTTGCCCATTCGGGAGCATCGTCGCTCTTTCCTTCGTTTTTTTGATTTTTCTTGTTTGAACCCGCCTGACGATTGGTTTTCGATGACTCATCGTCATCGTCGTCATCGGTTTCATCGTCGTCATTCTTTTTGCGGCTATCTTCGATCACTCGATTGGCAAAAGACTGGCTGACTTGCAGGTAGGGGAGAACCGCATCAATAGCAGCGTCTATTTCTGCGTTTACGTCCTCTTCGGAGGCATCTTCTGCGGAGGTTAGATTGCCGGCAATCTTAGCGGCGACACTCATCATCTCCTTTTTGTTGAACCCGAACGCCTTCACTTTCGGTTTCAGCTTTAACAAGACTTGTTGTTTTTTGTCCATTGTACAATGATTTTTAGTTAAAAACAGTCTGCGTAACGAGAGCGTATGCCAGCAGACTGTTTTTCGGAGCTTAAAACCAAGAGCAATGGTGTTTTCGACAAGTCCGGTAGCGCACATCTTCATACGCAATTATTTGCAAATATACAAACTATGATTGAAAAGCAATCGTATTTAAGAAAAAAAAATATAATTGTTATTATAATGAATGTC
>JAISCM010000091.1 GCA_031265595.1 Tannerellaceae bacterium | reverse complement strand
CATTGCATGAACGTAACGGGGTGTTGCCCGTCTTGCCGTTTGGGAGTTGCAGTCAATCCATAAACGTACCGGGCATTTGTTTCACTAAGCGCCTTCTCGTAATTAAGCGAAGAGGCGTGATGGCATTCGCATTGTTTGTTTGCAATAAGTGAAGCGCCTATAACCGTTTTCCCAAAAGCCGTCGGAACGGATAGTATTCCATTCTCGTATTGAAGCAAAGCATCTTTTGCCGATTGCTGTTTTTCCCGAAGCGTTCCTTTGAAACAGGTTTTGATCGATTTTCCTTTATTTCGTTTATCATCAAAAGTATAGTTTACGTTTGAACTTTCGAGTAAATGAATAAGCGAGGAACGGCATCCTCGTGGGATACCAACATACTCATTTGTTTCTTCTAATGAATAGATAATTCTTGGAATGCCATAAGTAGACATCCGCATTTTTTGTGTTTTATAAAAGACCGGATTTTGGAACGCAGCCAACCGCTTGATGCGATTAAGCGCTCGCGGACTTACCTCTTCTTTGGGAACATATAACCGGTTTGCGTCGGTGATAGTCAAAACATCCGGGAAATCTTTCTTTTCGAGATTATTATCCGGCTTCCTATTTTCCCATGGTTTAAACAACGTTCTTTCATCATTTTCTATTTCTGTATTTCCAAGTTCTCCCAACCCATTCCCTTCGCATAATGTAGTAAGCAGAGCGTCTATTTCGTCTGAACTCATTTTTCGGATAGAAGCCAGATAAGCCCATTGGTCAGGATAGCTTTCGAAGTTTTGATTAATAAATTCACTGTTCCCTTTTTTGCGGGCTCCTCCTTGTAAAGGTAAAGCAATCAGGTTGCCAGAACCTCCTTTAGGCATGAAGTCCTGATTGGGGAACATCCGGTCGTATGAAGAAAAACGTATTTCGTGTCTGACGGACATAGCCTTTGTCAAAAGCGCATTTCCTAATCTTCTTGCAGATATTGCCGGAGCAGGTTTTTCAAAGAATATCCATACATGAGCCCCATTTCCAGAACGGGAACGTTCTATGGCTACCGGAATATTATATGTATTACATACAGAACGAAATACCGTTATATCTTCTTCCCATTTTTCTTCGTCGAAATCGACAGCAAGGAATAAACAAGTTTCATCAGGCAAAAGCGGGTAAATACCGACAATTCCGGCGCCATGCTCATCTTTATTCCGTAGATGGCTATTGATAACTTCTTTCGTCAGAGGTAATAAATCCCGGTTGGCACAATTTTTACATTTAATACGTGTTCTGTCACAAACACCCTTCACCCATTCATTCTTACACGCCGGAACATAATAACTACTTTCATGCTTCTTACTGTAGCAGCGTTTGGCATATACATCAGCCCTCCCCCAGAACAACGATTGGAACAATTCTATCTTTTCATCGGGGCTACTGTATTTGTCTATTGAAGTCTTAGAAACAATCTCTATATTATTGTCCTGTTTTGGAATATTCGGCCATTGAACGGTCTCTTTAGGAGTAGTCTCCTTTTGAGGCAAACCCAACATCTCCCGGAATCTGTTATTTTCAGCAAGTAACTCAAGATTCTGGGCTTCCAGTTCTGCCATTCGCTTTAATAGTTCGGATTCGGGCATGTGGTGTCCCATATTTTTGAACAAATATAAGCAATATTCCTTGTTATTTAAAATTTCGTGAGAAAACAGGCGGTTTCATTTTCCTGATATTATATCCGGGGTATTGCTTTTTTCCCAAAAAATGAAATATCTTTATCGCGTAAATTTTAGGTACCATTTTGTAAACTGATAAGAATTAATATGGCACGGGCAACTACAAAACAAAATTTGGTCATTGCTGCAAACAGGCAGTTTGGTAAGTTATGGGCATTGATCGATTCGGTGTCTGATGAGAAGCAAAACCTTCCATTTAGCAGTGATATGGCTACGGCGGGCAAAGAAACGCATTGGGGTAGAGACAAGAACCTGCGCGATGTGCTTGTTCATCTGTATGAATGGCATCAATTGTTATTGAATTGGGTAAATACCAATCGCGCCGGACAGCAAACCCCCTTTCTGCTGGAGCCGTACAATTGGAGAACGTATCCTGCCATGATGAGTTATTTGCCGAAAAAGTCCTCAAATGGACGGGAAATTCCTTATTGGGAGCTTACTGTGTTTCGGTAACGGCGAGCCATTACGACTGGGCAATGAAAAAAATCAAACTACACATCAAACAAAGCAGGTAATTCCTGAATTTTCACTACAAGGCAATGTTACATTTCTCGTTGTTAGTTGTCATTATTGAAGATGATGGAACAGGAACGGCAGATCTGCCGGCGATCTGTTTGCACAGGAAAGCCTGATGCAACGTTTCTGTTACCTGTCACGTAATTAAAGATAATAATGCACTAATATCAGAAACCATGAAGCACGTATCATTGCTTATTGTATGTTCAGTTTTCTTTTCTTTTGGCCTATCCGCACAGGAGGCGGATAGGCCTCTGGCGGCGGCAAGAATCAGCGAACCTCCCGTTATAGACGGCGTATTGCACGACGGTTGTTGGGAGAACGAAGGAGAATGGTCGGCCACCTTCGTACAGCAGCAGCCCGACGAAGGCAAGCCGGAAACGGAAGAGACCCGCCTGAAGATACTTTACGACAACCATAACATATATGTGGCATTCCGCGCGCTCGATGCCGGGGCGGATAAGATAAACCGTTGGCTGGCTCCACGAGACAAGATAGCGGGAGACGCCGTATGTATTATCTTCGACAGCTATGCCGACAAGCGCACCGGCTTTGCCTTTGCCCTGACGGCCGGAGGAACAAAGGCCGACTTCCTCTGTTCAAACACCGATGAAGACGATTATACCTGGAACGCCGTGTGGGAAGGCAAGACTTCGTACGACGGCAAAGGCTGGTATGCCGAATACAGGATACC
>JAISCM010000088.1 GCA_031265595.1 Tannerellaceae bacterium | reverse complement strand
TTCTATATGATTGGGCTGCTGGCTGTGCATACGGGGGAACAGCATATTCAATGCGTCTACATATTTATAGTCTATGGCATGCCTTGATGCATAGTATTTGTCTTTTTCTGTACTGTCTTTCTTGGATATACGCGTCCAGACGGGGGCGCCCTCGCTAAATTCTACCGTATACATATTACCCTGCCGCTGGTATTTCACTTCCGACAGGTACGTCTGTCCATAGAACAACGGCACTTGCCCGTATTGCTCGCGCGCCAGGTACGTACGCAGGGTAAAGATGTCTTTCGGAGAGTTTTGATCCATCGGCGTACCGGCCGTAGAACGGATCATGATCAGTGCAAACGAAGAATAACCAACGACTATAACCATCAGCGAGATCAAAACGGTATTCAGCATTTTCGTATGGACTTTCTTATACCGGAACAAGAACACCGTTAAGGCTACGATCAGGATAGCGCCCAATACATACCCACTGCCGATAAACGGAATACCTAATAAGATAATGGAAAGGATAAAGGCTATTTTCATCCGTACCTCGTCCGGCTCATCGCGCATCGTTTCATAGATAGCCCACGACAGCACAGCCAGCAGCACGATAAGGTAAGCAAAGACGCCCGAATTGTACGACATACCCAGCACGTTGACAAAGAGAAGCTCGAACAAACCGGCCACCTCTACCAGCCCCTGTACTACCCCATACATCATTAAAGCCACAATAGCAAATGGAACGAACAAAGCAATAACCGTCCCTTTCATTGTAGGATTAGCGAATTTCTTATAATAATACACCAATACAATCGCCGGAATACAAAGCAGGTTCAATAAGTGAACGCCGATACTTAACCCCATCAGGTAGGCGATCAGCACGATCCACCGATCGGCATGCGGACGGTCGGCCACATCTTCCCATTTCAGTATCAGCCAGAATACGGCCGCCGTAAACAGCGACGAATAAGCATACACTTCGCCCTCTACCGCACTAAACCAGAATGTATCGCTGAACGTATAAACCAACGCGCCTGTTAATCCGCTACCCAGGATAGCAATCATTTGACCGGGAGTCATCTCTTCCCCGTTCGTTACAATGATTTTCCGGGCTAAGTGCGTAATCGTCCAAAACAAGAACAGAATCGTAAGGCCGCTGGCCAGGGCAGACATCGTATTGACCATCATAGCCACCTGATCGGGCCCCGAAGCAAATTGGGTGAACAGATTGGCCGTCAACATAAAGAACGGCGCTCCGGGCGGATGCCCCACCTCTAACTTATAGGCCGATGATATGAACTCGCCACAATCCCAGAAACTGGCGGTAGGCTCCATGGTCATTAAATAAACAGTGGATGCAACGATAAAGGCAATCCATCCTAATACGTTATTGATAAGCTTATACGGTCTCATACGCTTGTGTAAAGTAATTATTATTGCAAAGGTACACATTTACCTGTTAATACCAACGGGTTATAGGTTTATAAATTGTGTAAAGTATATTATATAGGTTTGATTCCTCTTCCGGCCAACAGCTCCAGGCTTAGCTCCCTTAATTTGAATTTTTGAATTTTACCGCTGCCGGTAAGGGGGAAATCGTCTACAAAGAAAATGTATTTAGGGATCTTATGGCGCGCTATCTGCCCACGGCAATACCCTTTCACATCCTCTTCCGTGACAGGCGTATTCTCCTGAAGAATAATGAAAGCGCCCACCTCTTCCCCATATTTGGGCGAGGTAACGCCTACTACCTGTATATCCTTTATTCCATCCATTTTATAAAGGAAATCTTCTATTTCTTTGGGATAGATATTTTCTCCTCCCCGGATGATCATATCTTTTATGCGGCCGGTGATACGGTAATTCCCGTTTTCGTCTTTGATGCCTAAATCTCCGCTGTGCAGCCATCCGCCTTTGTCGATCGCCTGGGCGGTAGCTTCCGGCTTTTTATAATACCCTTTCATTAATAAATAGCCCCGGCAACAGATCTCGCCCTGCTCGCCTGCGAGACATTCCTCGGCCGTTTCCGGATTAAATACGCCTACTTCGGTAAATGGGAACTCTTTGCCTACCGTAGTGGTACGTTCTTCAAAGGATTGTTCTATCCGGCTCTGCGTCATGCCGGGCGAACTTTCCGTAAGGCCATATACGCTGGTGATATACTTTATATGCATCTTCTCCACAACCGCCCGCATCACTTCCGGCGGACATAACGAGCCGGCCATAATACCGGTGCGGAGCGAAGTAAGGTCGAACAGGCTAAACATCGGATGATTCAGCTCGGCAATAAACATGGTAGGCACGCCATACAGGGCAGTACATCTCTCTTTGTGTACAGAGGCCAGCACAACTAACGGGTCGAACCGTTCAACCATTACCTGCGTGCAGCCATGCGTCAGCACATTCATAGAAGCCAGCGTAATGCCGAAACAATGAAAGAGGGGGACGCAACAGCAGAGTTTGTCGCCGGCCGTAAATTGCATATTCTCTCCGGTAAAGAACCCATTGTTGGCTATATTATAATGTGTAAGCATCACGCCTTTGGGAAAGCCTGTTGTGCCCGACGTATACTGCATATTTACCACATCATGGCAGGATACCTGTTTCTTAGCGTCGCATAACGTACGATCGTCAATATTCTCTCCCAGCAGCAATAGTTCCGGCGTATTATACATGCCCCGGTATTTCTCCTGCCCGATAAATACTACATTCTTCATTTCCGGGAAACGCCTGCTTCGCATATATCCGCGTTGGCTATCCTTTAGCTCGGGAAGCATCGTATACACCATATCAATATAACTGCCGTCAAAAACGCCCTCCGTGATACAAAGCGTGTGCAAATCGGAATCCTCCACCAGATACTCCAGCTCGCTCTGTTTGTAATTTGTATTTACAGTCACCAATACGGCGCCGATTTTAGCGCCTGCAAATAAGAACGTAAGCCAGTCGGGCACGTTCGTTGCCCAGATACCCACATGCGTACCCTTTTTCACGCCGATGGAAAGCAAGCCTTTTGCCATCCTGTCTACCCGCTCGTTAAACACCGACCAGGTAAAACGTAAATCACGGTCGGAATAAACGATATATTCCTTATCAGGCGTCTTCTCCGCCCAATATTCTACCCACTGCCCGAGGGTTCTCTCTTGTAATTCCATATAAGTCCCTGCTTTTAATAAGGCGTATACACAACGCCCAATATCTTCGCCGCGCTACCATTGGCCGCATGCACATGGTGAGCCACGATCGAATCATAATAAATACTGTCTCCTTCGTATAGCAGGTACGTGTTTTTACCATAATTAATCTCCACGATCCCCTCCAGCACATAGATAAACTCTTCCCCCTCATGCGTAGAGAGAGTAAAATCCGCATTCCCGGAAGGAGCAATATCAATAAGGAAAGGCTCCATGTGCCTGCCAGACTTATCCTGCGATAAAGAATGGTATTCCATGTGTTTACGAGAGACGGCTGCATTGTTGGAAAAGCTGATGCTATTCTCTTCATTACTATCTTTCTTCCGGCAGATAACCGGCCCCAACTCAGACTGGTCGTCCAAAAAAGTTCCTAAACGTACGCCCAATACGCGGGCTATCTTTATCAAAGGCGCTAAAGAAGGAAAATCCACATTATTCTCAATACGCTCCACCTGCTCGATCCCCAGGCCGGAACGTTCGGCCATATCCGTAAGAGAGAGTTGTTTCGATTCACGGATACTTCTTATCTTAGCGCCAATCATGTTATTGCTTCCCATATAGTTGATTTAATTAGTAGAATCTGCTTTTCTTTTACAATCTGCAATAAAACGGCGCAAATTTACATTAATATTTTAGTATAGGTTTCAATATGTCGTCAAAAAATACGTAGTTTCTTCATGCAAAACTATTGAAAAGATCGTATTAGTTTCCTGTTTTGGTCGTATCCTGTTGATCGTCTCACCCAGGTGGGACGATCAACAGGATGCGACCAAACGATTACTTATTCACCATAAAAGCAATAAAATGATGAGATGATTTTATGAACTTTGGCAGGTAATCCCACGTATGGCTAAGCGTTCTTGCAACCCCTCAACCCCTCCTGCAACCCTTTAATTTATCTCCTTCCCGAAAGGCGTCAGCGCCAGGGCTGCCATTTTGAAATGTTGGATGCCGAAAGGGATGCCGATGATCGTGATACACAGCAACAATCCGAAAAACAAATGCGTCAGGCTAATCCAGATTCCGCCGATCAATATCCAGACAACATTCATAACAACGGATAAACATCCCCCGGAGTTACCACCGTCTGTTACCGTACTCCCGAAAGGCC
>JAISCM010000082.1 GCA_031265595.1 Tannerellaceae bacterium | reverse complement strand
GACGCCCCCACAGAAGCCCGCTATATCATGATTGAACCTCTTGAAGTTACACTGGGAGGCGAAGAATATATCATTGCCGAAATAGGGATCATCACAAAAGACAGGTGAAAGCAGTCAGTTTCTTTCTTAAAAAAATCATTACGATGCCTTCAGTAAACCATTACGAAAACTTTGGAAAACCATTGTGATGTTTTTTAAAGTCTTCGTAATGGTTTACTGAAGGCATCGTAATGACTTTTTTCTCTGTTCCGGCAAGGAAACATGCTCCCTTGTTTCAAAAAAACAAGGTTTTTTCGTATGATAACCCACCTTATTAAGTTACTTTTTCACTTCAGCTTTCAGCTTTCAGCCGGCTTGTAACCGATTGTATTACAGCATAAAATCCTGAAAGATGATCTTTCAGCCATCTTTCAGCCAAAAAATGAAAAAGGAGCCTTCTCGAAAATTTCTTTCAGCTATAATAATGCCGGTAAAACATTGACGATAGGTAGCCGTGACGGTTCTTTTCCGGGAATGTTGGAAAACCGTACTTTCAACATTATTTATATCCGGCCGGATAATTTATCAGGATGGGATGCAAAGAAGAGCCCGGATGCTGTGATCAATTACACCGGCAAAGAAGTAATGGTCAGGCTGTGAGGAAAAATTTAAAGTGCGGGTTGCCGGGAGTTGCCGGCAGCCAACCGCCGCGGGCGGTTTTGTGCCGGGAGCGGTATTATTATAAATACAGGGTTGTTAATAAACGTAAATCTTCGTGAGTATTGTTAAACTAATGATTCTTTCGCTTGTCTATTTTACACGAATCCGGGATTCTTCGTAAAAAAAGAAGTTAATCATTTAGTTTATGAAAGTTGAGATTTTTTTCGGTTTGTTGATTGTGTGTTTCTTTTCGCTACCGGCGTTTGCACAGCGGTCTGCTGTAGAAGTAAGAGGAACGATTGTTGAGGAAGGGACGGATATTCCTGTGGAACAGGCTACGATCCGTCTGCTGAATGTGAAGGATAGCACCATGATAAACGGAGTGGCCAGTTCGCGTAACGGGAGTTTCTCGCTGAAAAGTATCCGGCCGGGGAATTACCTGTTGCATATTACATACGTAGGGTTTGAACCCTTATACCAGCCCTTGCAGATTACCGGAAGAACCAATCCCGTTGAGCTTGGGAATTTAGAGCTTAGCGACGGGGCTATTCTTTTAGGAGAAGCCGTTGTTGTGGGCAAAGCGCCCGAGATGGTGGTGCGTAATGATACGATAGAATACAATGCCGATTCGTATAAGGTAACGGAAGGCTCGGTGCTGGAAGACTTATTGAAGAAGATGCCCGGCGTGGAAGTGGATAGCGAAGGGAAAATTACGGTAAACGGGAAAGAAGTAAAAAAGGTAATGGTGGATGGGAAAGAGTTCTTCTCAGACGACCCGAAAGTAGCTTCCAAAAACCTTCCCGCCCAAATGATAGACAAACTGCAGGTGCTGGACAGGAAAAGCGATATGACATTGATGACCGGCTTTGATGACGGCGAAGAAGAAACGGTGATAAACCTGACGGTCAAGCCTGGCATGAAGCAGGGATGGTTTGGCAATGCCTTCGCAGGCTATGGCAGCGACGAACGGTATGAAGGCAATTTCATGGTCAACCGTTTTTATAACAGCAACCAGTTCACGATCATGGGGGGAGTGAATAATACGAATAATATGGGATTTTCAGACCTTGCATCTACCATGTTCCAGGGTATGGGCGGAGGAGGAGGAGGCCCGCGTTTTCGCGGAGGCAACAGTAGCGGTATTACCCAGTCGGGGAATATCGGTACGAATTTCTCAAAAGAATTTAGTCAGAAACTGACGTTAAACGGAAATATCCGTTACAGCCATTCGGACAATGAGCTTTTCGGGAACAGCAAAGACAGGAAGATTCAACCCGGCGACAGCCTTCAGCATCAGGAGAGCGAGAGTTACCGGAACCGGAAATCGGATAATATAGGCGTAAATTTCCGGATGGAATGGAAGCCCGATACGATGACGAATATCATTTTCCGCCCTAATTTCAGTTATAGTAAAAGTGAAAATGTTACGTCTGAAGACTATGTTACCTTGCAGGGATTGAAAGATACAGACGAAGCCCTGATGGATTCGCTTAACAGAGGCGATTCGTATACAGCGGACAACGGGAACGGGTATAATATGGACGCCCGCCTGGAAATAAGCCGCAAACTCAATAGCAAAGGACGTGTGTTGAGCGCTTCTTTTTCGGGGGGATATAGTGACTCGGATGAAGACGGCACGGAATACTCCAATACCTATTATTATGGCGAAAGGGATGCCATGGCTAATAAGCTGATCGACCAGCAATATCAATACAACAACAAAGGGTATAACTACCGGGCGTACCTCTCGTGGGTGGAGCCCTTGGGGCGGAATAATTTTCTTCAGGCAACATACAGCTTTAGCCAGCGGAAACAGGAGGCGCTTAAATATACTTATGCAAAAGACGACCTGGGAGATTATACAAGGCTCGATACGGCGTATAGCCAAAGCTACCGCAACGATTTCATCAGCCAGCGCGCCAGTCTGAGTTTCAAATCACAACGGGAGAAGTTTAATTACACCATCGGTTTTAACCTCGACCCCTCGTACACCAAAAGCGAAACATTTATTGGTGATACAATCCTTTCCTCTCTCTCAAGAGATGTACTTAATCTTTCGCCAATGGCGCAGTTTAACTACATATATAATAAGCAAACAAACCTGCGGATAGATTATAACGGACGGACAAGCCAGCCCGGCATGACACAGTTGCA
>JAISCM010000028.1 GCA_031265595.1 Tannerellaceae bacterium | reverse complement strand
AGTATAAAGAACCCGGGCAAAGGGTATATAACGGCCCGTCATATCGGCGAGATCATCCTGGATGAAAACTGTAAAAACCCGGGCGCATGCGATATTAAGGTTATCCCACAAACAGTAGCAGTATAATGGCATACGATTTTAACGAGATCGTCCCCCGCCGGGGAAGCAACTCCTATAAATGGGACTCGGCAAAAGAAGAAGGCATCCTGCCGATGTGGGTGGCGGATATGGATTTCCGCACGGCGCCCCCTGTTATAGAGGCTTTGGAGAGGAGGGCGCAGCACGGCGTCTTTGGCTATACAAAGGTGCCGGATACGTACTTCCGGGCCGTAATTGATTGGTTCGGCAGAAGGCATCAGACGCTTTTTAAGAAAGAGTGGATACTGTTTACCACGGGGGTAGTGCCGGCCTTGTCGGCTGTTATCAAGGCGCTGACGGCGCCGGGCGATAAGGTAATTGTGCAGGAGCCTGTGTATAATTGCTTTTTCTCCTCTATCCGCAACAACCAGTGCGGGATGGTTTCTAATAACCTTCTATATAAGGAAGGAACGTACCGTATAAACTTTGCCGATCTGGAGGCGAAGGCTGCCGACCCCAAGGCGAAAGTATTGCTGCTTTGCAGCCCACATAATCCGGCGGGAAGGGTATGGACAAGGGAGGAACTGCTGCAAATCGGGCAGATCTGCCTCCGCCACCAGGTAACGGTCGTGTCAGACGAAATACATTGCGACCTTGTTTATCCGGGGCATACACATATCCCGTTTGCTTCGTTGGGCAAAGCGTTCTGCCAGCGCTCCGTCACCTGTACGGCGCCGAGCAAAACCTTCAACCTGGCCGGCATCCAGGTGGCCAATATTATCGCCGCCGATGAAGAGGTGCGTAAAAAGATAGATAAGGCGCTCAACATAAACGAGGTGTGCGAAATCAACGCCTTTGCAGTAGAAGCCCTCACCGCGGCCTACGATCAAAGCGAAGCCTGGCTCGAAGCCCTGAAAGTATACCTTTGGGAGAACTATGTCTGCCTGCTCGACTTCTTTGCGCAGCATCTCCCACAACTGAAAATAACGCCGCTGGAAGCCACCTACCTGGTTTGGGTAGATTGTACGGCCTTGGGCCTGTCTTCGGCAGATGTAGCAAGGATATTAATAGATAAAGAGAAACTTTGGATAAATGAAGGCCCCCTGTACGGCACTGCCGGCGAAGGCTTTATCCGCCTGAATATAGCCTGTCCGAGAGAATTGTTGCTAAAAGGGCTTGAAAAGATACGCCATACCTTCGGGAAATAATGTTATTTTTGCAGAAACATTAGAAAAAGAAATTATGGTGAAGTACAGACGTATCCTTTTAAAATTAAGCGGTGAATCATTGATGGGTGGCAAACAGTATGGTATCGACGAGGTGCGCCTCCACGAATACGCCGTGCAAATCAAAGAAATAGCCGGCTTGGGCGTGCAAACAGGTATCGTTATCGGAGGGGGGAATATCTTCCGGGGACTGAGCGGGGCCTCAAAAGGTTTCGACCGTGTGAAAGGAGATCAGATGGGGATGTTGGCTACTGTGATCAACAGCCTGGCCCTGAGCTCGGCTTTGGTGGCGCAGGGGGTAAAGGCCGATGTACTTACAGCCGTCCGTATGGAGCCAATCGGAGAATATTATAACAAATGGCGTGCGATTGAGCTGCTCGAACAGGGCCATGTGGTCATCATGTCGTGCGGAACGGGCAACCCGTTCTTTACTACGGATACCGGCTCGGCGCTGCGGGGCATAGAAATAGAAGCCGATGTAATGCTGAAAGGGACAAGGGTGGATGGCATCTACACGGCAGACCCTGAAAAAGACCCGTCGGCAACTAAATTTGAAACAATTACCTTTGACGAGATTTATACCCGCAGGCTGAAAGTAATGGACCTGACAGCCACTACGCTGTGTAAAGAGAACAACCTCCCGGTCATTGTATTCGATATGGATACGAACGGGAATCTGAAGAAAGTGATGTCTGGCGAAACGATAGGTACATTTGTTCACAATTAATCAGGGATAAAGGATGTATTGTATGAACAAAAAGAAAACTATATACAGGGGGGTAACCCTTTTATGCCTGAGCTTACTTGTCGCTTGTCTGGGGAAAGAGAAACCGGCCGTATGCCTGGAGTCTTTATTGAACGAAATGGTGTCGTGGGAAGAAACGGCCCGTTATCCGGCCATTCCGTACCGTTGCTTACAGGTGAGCAGCCACGACCGGTTGTCGGTATCTCCCGATTCGGCCCATTGGTTTGCCAACAACGACGGCTTCGGCTTCGAACGGATTGAAACAAATGAAGAAGGACACACAGAAAAAGTATTGTTCGACGACGAAGGGCCGGGCGTGATCACACGTATCTGGATTACAACAACCGACAAACAGGGTACCTGGCGTTTTTACTTCGACGGCTCTTCCAAAGCAAACTGGGAGATCCCGGCTTATGATATGATGCAGATGCATATACCCCAGCTCGGACGCGGGCTGCTACAACCCCACACCAGCTATACGCCCGGCGGAAAAGGCGGAAGCACCCTGTTTCTCCCCATCCCTTACGGCAAGGGATGTAAAATTACCTTTGAAGAGCCTCAAGGCATGGAGCCTACCCCCAGGTATTACCAGATAAACTATCGCAAATACCCCGAAGAGACAGTCATTGAAACATTCACCCCTAAAGTGGCCAAAAAGATGGCCTCTAAAATTGAGGCGACAGACAAATTACTGCAAAACCCGGTGTTGGATTGTGATTCGGTGTATATAGAAAAGGAGCAGGAATTGGAAGCAGGGAATCCGATGCTCATCAAGCTTCCGCAGGGTGGGCATGCCATTCGTGAATTGAAGATAAAGGTATCGGCCGGCGACAATAGGCAGTATGCCCAGATCATGCGCAGCATTATCCTTATGGGAACATTCGACGGAAGGCAAACCGTTTGGGCCCCCTTATCCGATTTCTCCGGAGGGGGAATGGGCGCTCCCGCTGTAGAGAGCTGGTACTTATCGGCCGACGGCAAGGGAAGTATAACAAGCCGCTGGCCGATGCCTTACCGGGAAGCGGCATCTATCGCGTTGGTAAACGAAGGCAAGCTGCCGGCCGATGTGGAGGTATCCCTCTGCCTGTCTCCGGTAACATGGGACGAGCGGATGCTCTATTTCTACGCTTCCTGGCGACAGGAACGGGGAATAAAGCTAAACAACGACCCCGGCGACAGCGAAAATACGATTGATTGGAACTTTGCAACAATCCAGGGAAAAGGCGTATACAAGGGAGACGTCCTTACCTTATATAATCATTCGCCCGAATGGTATGGCGAAGGAGATGAAAAAATATGGGTAGACGATGACATATTCCCCTCTCATTTCGGAACAGGAACGGAGGATTATTATAATAGTTCGTGGGCTCCGGTAGTCCCTTTCCAAACGCCCTTTGGCGGCGCTCCCCGCGCCGATTCGTAAAGCTCGCACGGCTATAATACGTTCTTCCGCACGCGCAACCTGGATGGAATCCCATTTACGCAACGGCTTACGTTTGATATGGAAATGCTAAGCTGGAAGAAAGGAACCGCCGACTACGCCACAACACTTTTTTGGTACGGCAGCATAAAAGCCCGGGCGGAAGGAACGTCGGGCATAGACGAAGCAACGGTAAAACTGCCTCCTTCCTCCGAGGCTACAATGAGCGAATAAACGCCCGGTGTTTTTCCTTAACTAACGCGACGCCTTTATACTTCACGCGGCATAGTACCCCGGCGTACTACATCGAAGTACCCCGGCGTACGCTGCCTCAACCCAATCGAAGGAAGGGAACACGGGCCATGCATAAAACCACGCATTAATATTGAATATAATACTTAAAACGGACTCTAAAATGGCATCAGTAAAAACAAAATTCAGAAAATCCACACAGGAAGAGAAGGAAGGGGTACTTTTTTTTCAATTGATCCACAGGCGTAAGATAAAGTTGGTCACAACACGTTTTCGCTTATACTCTTCCGAGTGGGACGCGTACCGGTCTACCATAATAATAACCGACAGTACGGATAAAGAACGCAATATGTATCTACAGAATCTAATGAGCAGCCTGCGGGAGGAGATGCAGCAGATCAATGATTTAATTACAGTTCTTGATAAACGGGGAGACTATACCACCAAAGAGCTGGTGGAATATTATATCAACCATGCGCTCAACGGCTTTTTCTTCCCGTTCATACAATACAGAATAGCGAAACTAATAGCGGAAAATCGCATCAAAACCGCATCCATATACGAAACTACCCAGCGAAGCTTCTTCCGCTTCCGGAAGGGGGAGGATATACGGATAGAGCGGATAGACGGGCCGCTTATGCAACGGTATGAAGCTTATCTGAAAGACAATAAAGTATGTATCAACAGTATCTCATGCTATATGAGGGCGCTGCGGGTGATATACAACCAGGCTGTAGAGAAGGGACTGGCTGTTTCAAAGAGCCCGTTCAGGGATGTGTACACCGGGATAGACAAAACATCCAAAAGGGCGGTGAACGAAGATGTGATCGCCGAATTATGCCGGCTCGACTTGTCGGGGGATGATGGTTTGCAAGTGGCGCGCGACTTTTTCATATTCAGCTTCTATACACGGGGCATGTCGTTTGTAGATATGGCCAATCTCAGGCATGATAATCTGGACAAAGGCTATCTCATTTATTCACGAAGTAAAACCAAACAGACCTTGCGTATCAGGGTAGAGAAATGTATTGAAGAAATAATAGAACGGTACAGAAGCATAACCATAGACGACTATGTATTGCCGGTATACAACATACAAAACCGTGATTACAGCAGTCACCTGCGAACGTACAACAAACGCCTCAAACGCCTGTCGGGAATGTTGAACCTGGAGAAGCCTCTAAGCTCTTATGTTTCGCGACATTCCTGGGCAACCATCGCCCTGCGCAAAGGGATTTCCGTGCAAGTTATCAGCGAAGGAATGGGGCACGACAACGAGAAAACAACGCGCATATACTTAGCTTCGCTGGATCAATCCGTCATTGACAATGCAAACGCTCAGATAATCGCGCTGTAGAAGAAGAAAGCCTTTTTACAGGCGGGCTTTGAAGTTTGTGCCCGGATTATTTCAATTTTCCAAATAAAGCGCTAAATTGCGCTTGTATTTTTATTGACCTTATACTTAGTCGCCAAATGAAGAATCTATTTTGTGTATTCTTAGCTGTCTTTTTGTGCTGTATTTTCTTCTCAGCATGTACTAAAGAGACCGTTATGAAAGAGTTAATTCATGCTGAAAAACGGATGGGTAGTAATCCGCATAGTTCATTAGCCATCCTGAAGGCGCTTGAGAAGAATATAGGCGAAAGCCGGCTGTCTGAAACGCTGTCTGAAAAACAATACGCCTTATGGTGCTTGCTGCTTACACAGGCACAAGACAAAAACGGTATCACACAAGCTTCCGATTCCCTGATCCGGATAGCCGTTGATTACTTTGATAAAAAGAAAGACAAGCCTCGCCTGATGAAGGCTTATTACTACCTGGCCAGCATCTGTCATAACATGGGCGATGTTCCCCAGGCGCAGGAATCTTACCAGAAAGCGCGCGACCTTGCCGAAACGCTCAACGACCATGCGATATTGGGACAGGTCTACGCTAATTTAGGTTCGATGTATACCCATCAGAACCTGACTGACGAAGCGAAAGCTTGTCAGGAGAAAGCGTTAAGCTACTTCCTGATCACGAAAGACTCTGTCAATATCGGTATAGCGCGGCGAAACATTGGGCAAATACAGGCTAAAAACGGAGAATGGGAGCGCGCCATCAACAGCTATTTCAAAGCGGCCCCTTTCCTTATCAGGCAACACCGCGCTTCTATCTATAATGAAATGGCTCTCCTGTACGGACGCCTGAAGCAATATCCAAAAGCTTTTGAATATATCAGACTGACCATGGCTTCGCTGACCGAAGACAACGACAGGCATAGCATCTACCATAATGTAGGCGACCTGTACCGCCAGACAGGTTCGTACGATTCGGCCCATCATTACTTATATCTTGCGTTGGCTTCTCCGAATATATATACCCGGTCGGGCGCCAATCTGAGCCTGAGTTTTCTGGAAGAGAAGCAGGGAAACTACCAGGCCAGTTTTAAATACTTAGAACGACGCCTGCATCTGCAAGACTCTATCAGCAAGGCCGAACAAGACAAGGATTTAGAGAGTCTCGAAAAGCTATACCGTTGCAATCAGGTGCGGAAAGAGCGAAACTTTTATGAACAGGAAGTCAATAAAAAGACAGCCTATATACAATTGTCCGTACTCTTTATTGCCGCATCTATCGCCATATCCATTGTATTATACCTATATAGTACAAGGCTTAAAAAAGAGAATAAAGAAAAAACCCTTCGCCTGGAAGAGATAAAGCTACAGATAGAGAAACAGCCCAAAATAGCCGGGGAAGATAAACGGGTAAACGCATTAAAGGCAGACCCCCTTTGTCAGAAAATTATAACTAATAAGGCGAAGGCAACTGACGCCGACTGGGAAGCATTAACTGGCAAAATAGAGGAGATATATCCCGGCTTTACGTATAATTTAAAGATGCTATACCCGGAGATTAAAGAAAAAGATCTGCGGGTTTGTT
>JAISCM010000017.1 GCA_031265595.1 Tannerellaceae bacterium | reverse complement strand
ACCAAACAAAAAAAACAATGAAAAACAATAAAATTAATACCATGAAAAACGACAATTAACCTATGACTTTTTCTTAAAGACAAAATAACCTATTGCGATAACGATCAGTATAATACTTATGCTTCCTATTGTCATTCTTGTATGCTGCCACCAAGTAAGCGACTTCTCTTTATATACGTATACTTTCACTTCGTAGGGCACAGGGATACTATCCCTTGTTTCCCTTTCGACATACTTCACCTCTACCGGTATATTCCCCGGCCACGTACCGAGGCTATGCGTCAACATGCCTCCCTTCATGGCGGCCCAGCTATATGCGTACTTATTCGATAGATAGGAAGATGAATCGGGCACGGTGACGGAATCCCGGATATGCTCCAGCCTTACATCTATTATAGTATCCTTCCATGTCACCGTTTCGGTATGCACCCGGTCTACTGGCACGTAGACCGTCCTTGTCTTGCAGCTTGTCAGCATGCAGAACAGGAACACGATCAGCAGGTCTATTATTATTTCTTTCATGGCTCAATCCTTATAAAAACAGTTCGTAATGTGGATAGTCACGCATCTTCCAGTTGCCGCCCCATTCTACGGTTATTCCGAGGCGTTCCGCTGTCTTCCTGATATGGGCGGCGATCGTCTTCATAGCCGATACGTTATTGACCTGCACCGTCCCGTTGATGTAGGGATAGGCGTCTACTGCATAGCCGTAGCCGTCGGGCTTTGGCTGATGGTTGGACTTGTTGATAATGCCGTCGGCATAAGTGACAATATCGCCCGGCACCGTGCGGCCTTGTGCGTATAGCTTTTGTTGCTCTTCGTCGGTGCGTACTCCGCTGGTGATGGTGAAGTCTACCGGCGTATTCTTGATGGCCTCTGTCATTACCTGCACCAGTGAAGGGTGTATTCCCTTTAGGTTGTCGAGGCTTCGTTTACTGAATTTTGCCATAACTTACTCCTTTTTTTCGTATTCTAAACTTTTTAAATATTCCTCTTCAAATTTCTTTTGTCTTGCAAGCACAGGGCATGTGTCCGAGTATTGGCAGCCATACGCCTGTGAAATACAGTTCTTTTTTTGCTGGTACTTCAATTCGTTGAGCGCCAGTGCGGCGTCTTTCTGCCGTATCTTTTCCTCCCGTGCGCCGAGCTCCTCCTGTAGGATGTCAACCCTTTTGGTCAGAAACTCAATCTGATTTTTCAGAGAAGCGATTACCGAATTGATATTCGTTATATCTTTCTCATCAGCCTCAGCCTTTTTGATGCGTTTATTCGATTTGAGAAAAATAAGCTGAGTGACAACCGAAATTATTCCCCCGGCCCCTACTGCGATTATCCATTGAGCTATTTCCAACATAACATCATACTGTATGTAATATATAAAATCCGTAAACCGCGATGTAAACACTCAGGAAAGCGGCTAATTCTAAAAAGAATGTCAGGCTGTTTATTGATGTCCTCTTCCCGCCCAATGCTCCTTTTGTTACATATCCAAAGGCGGCAAAAAGCCCGGCGAACGCTAAAGAGAAAAACCAAAACGGCGTATGCATGAATACCCATATCTGGGTAAGCAGCGCGCAAAGGGCGGCGCTTATAACGTGTACTTTGTGCGTTATGCCTTTATCTTTAAACGGGGCGGCAGCGCCTACGAAAAGCAAAAAGGCACACCCGAAGAATATCAACGCCTGCGCTGTGCCGGCGGAAATGTTTAGCCAAAATATAACCAGCGGCATAGCCACTAAGGCTGTCCAGCCGTAAAATACCGGGAGGCTTACCTTGCGTGGCAAAAGGTAATAACTTTCACTAATAGAAGCCGGGATACCATATTTCAATGTTATGGCTACCAAACCAAGCACAAAGGCGATCAATGAAATAAAAAATAATGCTATCATAATAAGTTCATTTTTAAACGATTTTAAACATAAATCATCTATCCGTACAAGTATATTTCAGTTTAATGGTCGCATTAAAGGCCCGCATGTCCTTGCCCGTCACCGGGTAGATATTGCTCTTGTCTATGTACACTCCTATATTACTGGTAGCATTGGGCGAGCAATAATTGAGCGGGAAGCAATACGTTCCATCTGTGGCAAAGGCTGTCATCTCAATTATATTGTCGACGTTGGCAATGCCATGCTCAATCACATTGGTACCGTTGTTCGGCAGGGCTCCGCAGTCTATCGTCTTGCTGTATATCTTCTTGCCATCCACGAAGGTCGCCCCCGTGTCTGCCTCATTATATGCCCAGTTATCGGGGGCTAATCCGTCAAGTTTTTTCTTGTCGGCAGCGGTCATCACCCCTGCTGTGTCTGTAGTAGCTGTAGGTATAAATACCTGTTCATGATTTGTAGTATTAGCAGCCGGATCTCTATATCCAACCTCTAACTTTACTCTACCATCAGATGTAGCTTCACCATCCGATATGCTTGTTACATAGTCAATTATATTATCTAATTTGCTTTTGTCTTCCGCACTCATTCCTTCGCCACTCCCGCTACTGCTTCCGCCGTCAATCCCTTTTGTGAGTTCCTCGAAATCATCCGGCGTAAGTTGTGCATCACCTATCAACGTATTTTCTATTGACTCGGCAAACAGCGTACTAACGCCCAGGCGTACAATCAGGCTTTTCTCCGTCTTGCGTTCAACCGAAATCAAACCGGAGGGGTAACTGCCATAGTCTTCACCCCTGTAAACGAGGAAAATCCTACCTTCTTTGCTTACTATCTTCGTTTTCATGTGTTTTCGTGTGTTATAAATTATCGAAAAGAAGTTCTTTGAAATTGTCTTCCGTCAGCGGCATGTCGTTGACTGACACATTGGATATGCTTTCAGCGCATATAAGCCCTTCGTCAATCCTTACTAAAAGAATGGAGTCTCTCTTCTTTTGAAAAGAGATTATTTTCTCGGGATAAGAACCGTAGTCTTTCCCCCGGTATATCAGATACACCCGTCCTGATTCTATTTTAATTTCGGTATTCATACTATAAAATATAATTAGTCTTTCGCCCGGTTAATAACTTCGTTCCTTATTCATCTTCGAGCGGCGTATTCAGAAACTTTTCATACGTTTCTATCGTATCAGCGGAAAACATGCCATTCCGGTCGATGAAGTCTATCCGGCCTTTCAGATATGACAATTCTTCGTCGCTGAAATTGATCTCAGTCGTTGCCGTGATGGCTTCAACCGATTTGAACCCGATTTCATACTGATTGTTGCCGACATTCGTGTAGATAACGAGCGCCTCCTCTGCGGCGGAAAGTTGCATCTTCTCGCAAATGGAGTTTTTTAGTTTGATATTACTTCTTGTGTCGAACTGTGGCAACACGGATTTCAGGATTATCAACCTGTCTTTTAAATTTAGTTCCATATCTCAATTATTTAATTATTAATTATTCAATTATTCAAAAAATAGATACCCTGAAATTTCATCCCAGCAAACGTAATGTTTGGTATAAGCCCCGAGGGTATTGATCTGATTCTCATGCGGCATCGTCGAGAGCATGATACACGTTCTAAAGTAACCGGCATCGTCGTTTGAAAACTTTCTGGACTCAATTGTGATAGGTTTATCGGAAGAATTCCACTCGCCTGCGTTAGCTATATAAATATGAATATTCCTCGTTGATGAACCGGTTGTCTTCATATACGTATTATAATTTGCACCATAAGATAAAAAAGGGACGGTATTTTCAAGCCGCAGTAGCGCTCTCGCCCCTGTCGTTGAGGGTAAGACATTAAGCCCTATGCCGGCCCACATCCCATCGGCTGAGAAACCGAGGAAGGATGAATCGCCAGAAGAATACATAAAGAATTTTGAGTTATCGCCGGATGAAGAATATGCGTTATCTTTCGATCGAATAGAGCCGCTGTCTATGGTAAACCCTCCAATCTCACCTTTGTTTGAATACATTGATCCGTCCTGTGTGACGCGGAAGGGGGCGCTTCCCCGGTCGCCGTATGGTTTCCCAGCCCATATACGTACAGAGCCATCGGCTGTCCCATCCCCTGTTATTCCTGCGGTAACTTCATTATTTGTGTTCTCAACCAAATAGGAGCCTTTACTGTAAACATCGCCGGTAGCCATAACCCTGAATGTCGGATTACTTGGCGGTTGTCCGTTTGCTCCACCCGTACCGCCCGACCAGATACGGATCGTGCCGGAGCCTGCCATTCCTCCAGTACCCCCGAAGCTGATAGCCCCCGTTGTAATAAGGCCTCCATTAATGACGGTTTTTGTAACATCATATTCGCAGACAAATATCCATGAGCTGCCGTTCCATCTTCTAATATCAACGCCGTCTACCCAAAGGTCGTTTGTTCTCATACCGGACGTTGGGGCATCTGGACTGTAAAAAACCTTTGCCTTACTATTAGCCGTGTTGACAGCTGTATTTGCCTCATTCGAGGCGTTTTCTGCCGCCGTGAGCGCACCCCCGATAGCTGCCGCCGCCTGCGGCCATTCTTCCAGATTATCCAAACCCGATGAGCCGGAAGAAATGGTTATCTTGCCAATAATCTCCGCTCCGTTT
Organism: Tannerellaceae bacterium; assembly: GCA_031265595.1. The sequence goes on along the minus strand of JAISCM010000017.1, from coordinate 636 downwards.
TGAGCTATGATACGCGCGTTTCTAAGGTCGATGATGAGCCTTAACAGATAGTCCTGTATAACACCTGTCGTTATCTGCTGCCCGGCAATTTCAGTATATCCGTATATCGGCTTCCAACTCCTTACGTTGTCTTCAGGGGTATTTAATATACCTATCCAGAAATGGTAATAGTCGCTAACTTCATCGACTTTTATGGGCGACAAGGAATAGACTATGCTGCCGGAATCTCCCAACCTGCTGCACCTGGCATAGATGTAATAAGCATAAGCGTTGCTTAACGCCAGATTGGATGCTGAGATATTCCATGTCCTTGATGTATTATCCCCGTTGATCGTCATGTGTGTCAACTGCCCGGCGGTACTCCTGAAATTATTAGGGTTGTCGTTATAATTGGGCTGGAATCTAACGCCTATAAAGTCCATTTGGGCGGAATTGAAACCAACGATCAGATGCCCGAACTCGCCGACAATAGCAGAGGTAATATCCTGCCAAAACTGGCTTTCGGGGTCGTACATCATCTGCTTTGTTTCCTGAACGTCCCGCCATGTTCTTTTCGTAAAGCCGGCTATCGGGCGTACTTCATTATCAATTTTATTTGGCACGTCCTTTATCTCATCAACGATCTGGCTGAACCCG
>JAISCM010000016.1 GCA_031265595.1 Tannerellaceae bacterium | reverse complement strand
TTTACTATCTTTTGGATTTTCTACGCTATCCCTGTTATTTTATTGAATATTCCATTCATTCAGCGGAAAGTAGCGGGCATAGCTGTGACGGAATTATCCAATCGCCTGAATGTGCCTGTTCGCATTGGTAAAGTAGATATCGAATGGTTTAACCGTTTGGTGTTAGACGGCCTCTACCTGGAAGATGAGGCCGGGAATACCTTATTTGAAGCAAACCATGTGACGGCCGGATTTAAACCCTTCCCTTTGCTGAAAGGAAAGTTTGTATTTACAACCGTCCGCCTGCTGGGCTTCTCCCTGCATTTGAATAAAAATACGCCCGGCGATAAGCTAAACCTTCAATTTGTTATCGACGCCTTTGCAAGCAGGGATAGCACGAAGCAATCGCCGGCTATCGACTTACAGTTCAATTCTATTCTGATACGGAAAGGTAATTTTACATACGACGTACTGAGCGAACCGGCTACTCCCGGTAAGTTTAATGCGAAACATGTAGACATAAAAGACATCAGCGCCAAAATAACATTGAAAGCATTTAATGAAGATAGCCTGAATGCTACGATCAAAAAGATGAGCTTTACGGAAGCTTCGGGGTTTGATCTGGAGAAGCTGTCGCTGAACATCGTAGGAAACCGGGATAGCGCCTTTGTACAAAACTTTCAGGTAAAGCTTCCGAAGACCGATTTGAAGATAGACCGCGCCAATATCCGTCTGACGGAAGTGACCGATGGGGAGAGCTTTCTGGATAAAGCGCCCGTTACGCTTGATATAGCTCCTTCGCATATTTACTTAAAAGAACTGTCCTGTTTCGTCCCGGCATTCGGAAACTTTGTTGATTATGTGGAATTATCTGCCGAAGCATCCGGCTTTATTAATGATATAGCTCTGAAACGATTGACCCTTACGTATATGGAGAAAATGCTTTTTATCGGGAAAATGTCGCTTACCGGCATCACACATCCCGAAGAAGCTTATCTATTGGGCGAGGTAAATAAGATGTATATAACGAACGAAGGGCTGACCGGCCTGCTAAATAATTTCAGTAAAGACACGGTGATATTGCCGGAACCGGTTCACCGGCTGGGGACGATTAATTTTACAGGCGAAATATCGGGCTTCTTTGATAACCTGGTTGCTTATGGTAAATTGTCATCAGCTATAGGCTCGGTAGAGACGGATGTTTTGTTCGGAAGTAATCCGGATAAAAATATCGCGGCTTATGTACGCGGAACTATTTCTACCTCCGAATTACTGATCAGCGATCTTTTTGAAGAAGATAACCCGTATGGAATTGCCCGGTTTAAAGTATCTATTGATGCGAAACGGCCGGTAGGGGGATATTTTGCCGGGAATGTAAAAGCGGAGGCGAGCGAGTTCGATTATAAGAACTACCGGTATGAGAACTTACAGCTATCAGGTAATTTCCAGCGAAACGGGTATGATGGGATTATCAGTATAGACGATCCGAACGGTAGCCTTTATGCCGAAGGTATGTTTCGAACGAAAGGGAAAAATTCAATCTTTAACTTTACGGCAGACCTGGCACATTTCCGCCCCGACAACTTAAACCTTACGGATACGTATGAATCTCCTGAAATATCGGCTTCCCTGAAAGCTGATTTTACGGGCGATAATATAGATAATGTAGAAGGAAGCATTACGCTCGACAGCCTGACGATCCGCACAGCCCCCAGCGATTTCTTCTTAAAGCAGTTGAGGGTAGAAGCGTCGGGCGCCTCGGACAATAAACTTTTGACCATTTCGTCAGACGTCGTTACCGGCGAAGTGAAAGGGGTTTATTCCTTTTCTACCTTACTACCCAGTTTGTTCAGAACATTGAATGGATACCTTCCCGCCCTGATTGAAACGACTACACAACGGCAGGAGATAAAGGCGAATAACTTCCGCTTCCACTTGTCTTTGGAGAATACGGAAGCCTTGTCGAATACCTTGAAGCTGCCCTTTACGGTACTTAGCAAGGGAAGCGTTGCGGGAGAATATAATAACCTGCACAATACATTCAGGATGGAAATGCTCCTCCCCCAGTTCCGGCTGTCGGGGATGATGTTTGATTCTTTTGCTTTGAAGTGCGAGAATCTTTCCGATTTAATAGACTTGCAGGTAAACGTAGCCAATTACAATAAGAAAGGGCTTCGGAACGACCTGCGTTTACAAGCGAATGCACAGGATAATAAAATAACAGCCTCTCTCGATTGGGTAAATAATAAAGAGCGTAGGTTTGAATCAAGTCTCACAGCCTCGGCCTTCTTTATACAAGATGAAAATGAAAATGGCCGGAAGAGCCTGCGTACGGAAATAGGTATCGACGAGGGATCCCTGATTATCAATGATCGCATCTGGCACATAGAGCAGGCTGGTATTACGGCCATAAACAACAGGATAGACATAAGTAATTTCTATGTCTCGCACGATACGCAATACATACGTGTAGACGGGACGGTATCTAAAGATCCGCAGGATGTAGTAGTTCTCGACCTGAATGATATAGAATTAAGTTATATCTTCGATATTATTAATAACCCGGTTCTTCAGTTTGGCGGCCTGGCTACGGGTATATTCAATATAAGCGGGCTGTATACGACCCCAGTGTTGAAGACAGATAATTTTGAGGTAGAACGCTTCTCGTTCAATCAGGTGGGCTTAGGGCGCTTACATCTTCACAGCGAATGGGATGATGCGCAGCAGGGGATAGCCATGAAAGGGAGTATCTATGCAAATGATACGACCTATACCGATGTAAATGGGTATATCTTCCCGGTTGGCGCTAAGTCGGGGCTTTCGTTACAGTTTGGCGCGCATGGTATCAACGTAGCCTTCCTCTATCCTTTTATGGACAATATTGCTACCAGTATAAAAGGGCGAGGCTGGGGAGACATCCGCCTGCACGGGCCGTTTAAAGAGCTGAATGTAGAAGGGCGCGCATTTGTAGAAGACGGAGGGATAGGCATCGGCGTACTGAATACCTACTATACGTTCTCGGATTCGGTTATTATGGACGACCGTTCCCTGCGTATAGATAACGCCGCGATGTACGACCGCTTCGGAAATTCGGGTACCGTCAATCTTACCTTGCATCATAAGCATTTTAAAGAAATGGATTACTTAGTAGACATCTCTGCCTATAATATGCTGGTATATGATGCTACGCAAAAGCATAATCCGTTGCTATACGGCGCCGTGTTTGGCAGCGGAGAAGCCAGGATAACGGGCAATGAGCAGATCGTTAATCTGGATATTAACATGGCGAATGCGCCTAAAACCGCCGTCTCGCTCGACTTCATGAGCCGTTCGTCTGCCGAAGAATATAATTTTATTACGTTTGTATCCAAAGATAGCCTGCTACACCCCGGCGCCGGTTCCACGAAAAAGGAACCGCTTTACAACCCGTTGGCGCTTACAGATGAAGGCGCCGAAGTACGCATCAACCTGAACCTGGACGTAAACCCCGACGCCAGTATCGAACTAATTATGGATCCTACTTCCGGAGATAAAATAAAGGGGGTAGGCTCGGGAAGGCTGCAAATAGATTATGGTACGAAAAGCGACCTGCGCATGTACGGCACCTTCCGTATCCTCCAAGGCGATTATAATTTCAGCCTGCAACAACTCATTCACAAAAACTTTAAGATAAGAGACGGAAGTACCGTTCACTTTAACGGAAATCCATTCGATGCTACCATCAATATTGACGCAACGTATAGCTTAACGGCTAATATCGGCGACTTAGACCAGAGCTTATTGCTGGAAAGCGCGCGCACCAACATCCCTGTTAATTGCGTATTGAAGCTGGATGGGATGCTACAGAATCCGGCCATTTCGTTCGATATAGAGCTGCCGGGTTCTAATGAGGATCTGGAACGGCAGGTGAAGAGCTATGTAAATACCGAAGATATGATGACGCGGCAGATCGTCTATCTTTTGGTGCTGAATAAGTTTTATACGGAAGACATCTACCGCACAGGGCGGACGAATGAGTTCAGCGCTGTTACCTCGGCAGCTATATCTTCGCAAATATCCAACATTCTCAGTACGATAACCGATAAGGTACAAATCGGTACGAATATCCGGGCCAGCCAGGAAGGCTTCAATGAAACGGAGTTTGAAATGCTATTATCGAGCCAGCTATTAGACAACAGGCTTATCTTTAATGGCAATTTCGGGTATAAGAGCAATCCGAATGTAAAAAATGTCTTTGTAGGCGAGTTTGATATAGAATATCTACTCACCCGGACAGGCGAGATACGTCTGAAAGCCTATAATCACGCCAATGATATGTATCGCTACCTCAAGCAAAGTTTAACTACCCAGGGCATCGGTATCATGTATAAGAAAGACTTTTCTTCTTTCTCCGAATTATTCCGGAGGCGTAGGCGGCCGCTTATCGTAGCGCCCGCCGGTATACCTCCTGTTTTGCCCGACTAAAACGGGTTATTTCCGTATATAGTCCTGAAGCGCTTTTACGTAATTGTCGAACGCATCAATGCCTTTCGGTGTTATTTTCAGTACGGTCCGGGGACGTTTTCCATCAATAAATTTATTGATTTCCAAGTAGCCGGCTTCGCTGAGCTTTTCGATATGCGAGCTTAAATTGCCGGCCGTAGCGTCTGTTTTCTCTTTTATAAAAACAAAGTCCGCTTCATCGGCCGAGATCAGTATCGACATGATAGCCAGCCGCTGCTGTGAGAGCAGTAAAGGGTCTAACTCTTTAAACATCTTCTTCTGCTTTACGGTTTGCCAGATGCCCCGGTATCACATATCCTATTAGCATGCTAAGGGCGAAAATAATAAATTGTACCTCATTCCGGCCCGTTACGATGGAGCCAATCACGCATAAGATACTACCCAGCCAGAATACCATGCCTCCATACGCATACGGTGTGAAGCGGCAGAGCTTTGCCGTTATATACAACGCTGTCCCTGCAACAGCCATGATCAGGGGCGTGATCAGCAGGTAAGGGATAGCAGACGCAAACCCCAAAGCATACGCATTACAGCTAAAAATAATCAGCAGAAAGGAAGCAGAGGCGCTTGCCCATACATAGCCTATCACCTTATCAATATGCGATTTTATTAACGCTTCCTTATACCTTTTGCGCGAATAAAAGTAGAAGACAACAGCAAGCGGGATAGCCAAAGCCCATACGGAATACCCCCATGGGCTATGAAAAGAAACAAGCAATACGTAATTAAGAATAGCTAATACCGCAAGCGCATATCCCCAGAATAGCAGACTGTTTCCGGCTCCCCGGCTGAAATTGTTTCGTGCCTGGTTAATCATATCGGTGATCAACTGCAAGCTTTCCTGTTCATTGAATTTACTTTCCATACTTTTTTACTTTACAATGTTTACTTTCTATTTAACAATGCAAATATAAATAAGTTTGCAATACAAACCAAATTGTTTCGCAAATATTTTTGGAAAATAACACATTGTTTCTCCTCATTCCGCGAAAAGCTTATCTTACCCCTTTTACATTCATCTGTAAGGTGTACAGGTATTGCGATGCTGTAATAAACAGGGTCTTCATGTCTTTGCCGCCAAAACATACGTTGGCTGTCCAGCCGGCTTCTACCGGGATATGCCCGATTTGTTCGCCTGCCGGGCTGAATACGGTAACGCCTCTGCCGGTGAGGTAAATATTTCCCTGCTCATCCATCGTCATCCCATCCGAACCCATCGGGGCAAAGAGGCGTTTATTTTTCAATGAACCGTCGGGCGCTATATCATAGCAATAGGTCTTTCCGGCCCTGATGTCGGCTACATATAATAAGGTACCGTCGGGCGATCCGATGATCCCGTTTGGTTGTTCCAGCTCGCTGTCTGCGCGTATTACTTTTTTTCTGTCTGCCGGCATATAATACAGATGCTGCCCGTCTTGCTGCATATCGGGGTTGCGCGTCCAGTAATCGCGTTTATACAGCGGATCGGTAAAATAGATACTTCCATTGGGGTGTATCCATAAGTCATTGGGGCCGTTCAGCTTTTTGCCTTCGTAACCGGTCAATAATACGGTATGTTCTCCGTCTGTAGTAATACGCCACAGCTCGTTTTCCATATCCGAACACGAAAGCAGGTTGCCTTCTTTATCGAAATACAGCCCGTTGGCCCGTCCGGTGTTTTCAAGGAAGACGGCCACCTGCCCGTCTGTTGTCCATCGCCAGATGCGATCGTTCGGCTGATCGGTAAAATACACATTCCCCTCTTTATCCACCGCCGGCCCTTCGGTAAACGAAAAGCCTTCTGCTACCTTCCGAACCGTAGCGCCAGGCGCTATGATCCCTTCACCTCCCTGTGCATAAACCAGGGAACACATACTAACAAATACAAGACCGCACACATACATTCTCTTATCCATAACGCAATAGATTAATACAGTAAATCAAAATAGAATAGCCAAAAGTACTAAAAATATCTCATTCGTTTCAGAACTCCTATACTTATTGTCGCAAACCATACTACTACGGGAATGTCCTCCACCTATCTGATATTTCTTTACGTTTGCTTAGTCGTTTTTTGTTGCCGACATATATCGGCAGAATTACTGATATATATCGGCAATATTGCCGACAATTGTCAACAATATTGCCGATATATGTCGGCAAACAAAAGGAAGCAGAAACGTCTGTTTTCTTTTTTTCTTACTTTCTTTCCTCTGTTCAAGTAAAATTAATAGAAAATCGTATCTTTGTAACAGTTACATTATAATAGTACACGCGTTACGTTATGTTTAAATTTTTGTTTGTTATATTCTTCTTCATTATTCTGATGACTTTAATGTTGGGATTGTCTTTCCTTCGCACACTTAAACGGGTTTTGTTTGGCGAGAGTGAAAGCGAAAAGAAAGCCCGTCAGCAACGCCAGGCCACCCAGCATACGTCTCGGCAGAAAAGCGCTAACCGACAGGAGGCTGCCTCGTCTAAAAAGAAAGTGTTTAATAAAAACGAGGGCGAATATGTGGATTATGAAGACATAAAAGAGTGATCATCTGCGATTGCGGAAGAAAGCAATCATTTCGTTGGCACATTCATCTGCTAAGAGCCCCTGCCTGATCACGGCTTTGGGATGCAATGCGCCGGGGGCAAATTGCC
>JAISCM010000277.1 GCA_031265595.1 Tannerellaceae bacterium | reverse complement strand
ATCTCCGCATCCGGCGCTTCTTTGGCGTAATTGATGTAGCTCATGATGTTATCGAAAGAGGCTTCATCTATCACGGCATTAAAGAAATTGGTGAAGTCTTGCGGGTCGCCCATTTTGATGTCTTTCAGCATATCGCCCACTTGTTCCTTTATTTCTTTCCAGAGAGATTGGGGGATATAGGCGCGCGAGCCGGCAGAACATTTCTGTCCCTGATATTCAAAGGCGCCGCGAACGATAGCCGTAGCCACTTCCAACGTGGGAGAAGAAGGATGAACAAAAATGAAGTTCTTCCCGCCTGTCTCGCCTACTATCTTGGGGTATGATTTATAGTTTTCCAAATTATTACCCATCTGCCGCCATAAGGTATTGAACGTAGCCGTAGAACCGGTAAAGTGGAATCCGGCTAAATCAGGACTGGCCGTTATTACTTTACCGATAACGCTGCCCTGTCCGGGGATAAAGTTCACCACCCCGTCGGGCAAGCCGGCTTCCTGAAATACCTTCATCAATACATAGTTGGAATGAATGGCCGTAGTAGACGGTTTCCATACAGCCACATTCCCCATCATGGCAGGAGCCATATTCAGGTTTCCGGCAATGGAAGTGAAGTTAAACGGGCTCAAGGAGAAAACAAAGCCTTCCAGCGCCCGGTACTCCATCCGGTTAATAATGCCTGTATCCGAATAAGGCTGGTCTTCATATAGCTGTCCGGCATAGAAAGCGCTGAAACGCAAAAAGTCAATCAATTCGCAAGGGGCGTCAATCTCCGCCTGGAAAGGGCTTTTACTCTGCCCCAGCATAACGGAAGCATTCAGCAGGTAGCGGTATTTCGTTGCAAACAATTCGGCGATACGCATCATAAGCGAAGCGCGTTCTACCCAAGGCAGTTCCGACCATTCTTTGTGCGCTTTCATCGCAGCGTCTATAGCCATCTGCACCTCTTTCTCTCCGGCTTTATGATAGGTAGCCAATACATGTGTATGGTCGTGAGGCATAACCACTTTGCCTGTATTACCGGTACGTATCTCTTTACCTCCGATAATCAAAGGGATATCCCATTCTTCTGACGACAACTGCGCTAAAGCTTTTTTGAGTGACGTTTTCTCCGGCGTTCCGGGCGCATAAGCTTTTACCGGTTCATTAATAGGTTTAGCGAATTTAAAATTTGCATTATTCATGATACATTAAACAATTAAAATGATACTTTTTATTTGGCGCGTAAACTTAACGAAAAAAATCCGTAATCAATACGCAGTACTGCATTTTTTAATCCTTTTGTTAATTGAATTTATAAGATCCGCTCATGCGCTCAATATGGCAGACCGGCGTTGAATAAGCTGCTTATATTCTTCTTTCATCCGCCCGGGCAGGAAAGACTGATCTATAAAGCCGTACCATCGAGGGAGTACTCTTCTGAATTTCACATATACATTTTCAATCGCCTTTTCATCTACCTTAAAGATCCTTAGAAGATTATCGAAGTCTGCTCTTTTCAGCTTCCGTTTCTTTCCGTTCAAGGTTAAAGCCAGTTCTTCGTTGTCTTCGGGTATAACCAATTGAGTAGACAATAAGTCGTAAGCGGGAGCCAATGCATAGTCGCCTGTTCCTTTATAGAGAGAGAAGTTTTTCAGGTGCATATCTGCGTTTCCTGTCAGATAACAGAATAGCAGGAGTTCAAAATAATTGATCAAATCCAAGACCGGCCAGGCCGAATATGCTACGATCTTTCTCGCTATCTGTTCATACGAGCCTTTGTATTTTAGCTCTGTCAACTTCTCCGTCAACTGGCACATGTCTTCCATGGGAATTTTACCCCCTTTCTTATCCCGGTCGATTCGTTTCGTAATATAAGCCAGCGAGCCGTCTTTGAAACGGATGAGTGAGTGAGGAACGGTTTTTATTTTTGCCAGCTCCGCCAAATGCATAGTTAAGTCTTCATTTTCGGGAAGATTGGCATATTGCCCGGTTGGAGGTTTCAGAATATAGCCTCCCCATAAACCTACTATTGTAAAGCGCGTCTCTCCGTTTTTCTCCTTCTCTAAATCTACCGACAATTTAGGTTGTACGCCTGTAATGGTTATTTGCGAACGGACCACCTCTAAAGCCAACGATTCTATATCGGCTCTACTGTAGGGAATAACAGGAGGCGTGGCCGTTCCTACTATCTTTTTAGCACAGGGGGGATGAAAGTCTGCCTGTCCTTCTTCAAGCGGCTGATAGCAATATAAACATCGTTGCATAACGCTTGCGGTTAAAGAGGTTGAATACTCACAGCGCCGATGCAATCCTTGCAGCAGGCAAGCAGTAACGACATTCTATCCCGGTTATTTATTTTCCAGTTCTTTTCGGCAATATCCAGCAGCCAGCCTTCGGGTATCAGCCCATCAAAGAAGGGATGCAATAGGTTGCTGATGTAGGGTTTATCTGTCAGCGGCAGGGTTAGGCTGATCGATTCGGCCTTTCCGGTTGCTAAGTAAACAGGATCATATTCAAACGTATATCCGTTCTCATCCTCTGTCAGAACACCTGCCATTGTATTATACATATAAACTTTAGCCTGCTTCATGGTTCTATCAAATTCGTTCTGTCCATCGATACA
>JAISCM010000250.1 GCA_031265595.1 Tannerellaceae bacterium | reverse complement strand
GTAGGCCCGATAGAACCTGCCACAAAGACCGTCCGCTCCGGATATTCCGCCATAAATGCGTCTGCTACTTCGCGAGACAAACGTCCGGCAGCCAGATTCATATCCTTTACATAAGCCTGCATACCATAGTCTTCCATCGAGACGGCATTGGCATTAAAGGTATTGGTAGCAAATATATCGGCGCCGGCATCCAGATACCGGCGATGTATTTCCTTTATTACTTCCGGGCGGGTTATATTGAGCAGGTCATTATTCCCTTTCTGCTCACTCGGAAAGGCGGCAAACTGTTTGCCTTTATAGTCTTCTTCCGACAGTTTATAGGTCTGGATCATCGTACCCATTGCACCGTCTAATATCAATATCTTCTCTTTCAGAAGTTGTAAAAATCTTTCTTTCATGTTATATTACAATTTTTCTTACATAACAATAGTCGTATGCTCGCCGGAGCCACACCACTACAATAGCAAAAAACAAACGTGTGAAAATAATCCATAAGGCAGGAATACCTATGGCAATAAAGATAAGGGAGTCTTCCAGCAGCGAATGGCTCATCGCCAAATGATAATTGAGTAGTTTGCCATCCGTTACTGATAGTTTTTTCTGTTCTACCTGTTCTATCATAATGGCGCTGCCATAAGCCAGCCCCACTACATTCCCTACCAGCCATAAAAAAGCCGTATCCTTCGGCAATCCGAACAGTTTCATCAAAGGAGTGAAGGCGGCCGATAATTTCCGCATCAGGTTGAACTCATCGAGGAGGTAGTGCAAGATCATCAGTGCAGTAACAACCAGTAAGATGGTCAACACTACTTTCATAGAACTCATAAACCAGAGTATAAATACGTCACGGAGGCTATCAACTGTTCCGGCGCTTACCGTCACACCAATAACGCCCCATCCGTTGCGCGGCATAACCCAGTGTAAACACATCGCTATAACAAAACTCATACAAACCCGGAGAATAGTCATTTCCCAAAAGCCCGAACCAGTCTTGGATTGTACGGTAGATTCTACCGGCAGGCTGTGAGAGGTAAGACACATGAGGGCTAATATGGTAGCCTCGCGCACCGTCAGCGACATAGATGATATTAATGCAATCGGCGCATATAAAGGAGTAAACAGACTGGTGATAAAAACAATGGCCGTCTCGCCCGGCAGCCCGATCAGGGAAAAGACAGGCTCAAGCAAAAGGGAGAACTTATCCAATAGCCCCGAATACTGAAGCAAACGTACAAGTAATGATATAGGTAGAATAATCTTCAAAAGCCAGACACAAGTCTTTCCGGCTTTAGGCAATGCTTTTTTAATACATCCCCCTACCCTGTTGATCAGATGGTTCATGTTTATCGTTTGAATGCGCGATCCATTTCGCGTTTGTCGTCCCGCTCTTTTAATGAATCGCGTTTATCATATTCCTTTTTTCCTTTAGCAATGGCAATCACCAATTTCGCCAATCCTTTTTCATTAATATATAAACGTACGGGTACAATAGTAAAACCTGTATTCTTCGACTCCGAATCTATCTTCTTTAGTTCCTTATGCGTTAGCAGCAACTTCCGGTCTCTCCGGGCGACGTGATTATTATAGGTGCCGTAAAAATACTCGGCGATATACATATTCTTTACCCATAGCTCGCCTCTTTCTACAATACAATAGGTATCTACCAGGCTTGCTTTCCCCAGACGGATTGATTTTATTTCCGTTCCGGTAAGTACGATACCTGCCGTAAATGTTTCGAGCAAAGCGTAATCAAAGGTCGCCCGCTTATTTTTTATCTGTATCGTATTACTTATCTTTTCTTTTGCCATAACTATTTATTATCATCCTATACTCTCAGGCCAGGCATCAATATAAATAAAAGCCTGCCGATAATTTCCGGTAGTGAAACAATCAAAATCGAAGCTATTATAGTAAACTTCAAGTGTACCGCGTCAGGTACTTTCATATAAGGAGCTGCTCCTTCCCAAACGATATAAGCCGTATATACTACAAATATATAGATAAAGAACAAGTCGGATGGCAACAACAATAATATAATAGCAAGCGAATACATCAAAGCCGAAGAATAACCCACAAACCGCTGGCATAGTTTAATATCTTTCTCCTGCCTGAACACAGCCTGCCATGATTCATTTAATAAATAAGCAGCGAGGAAAAACCCACCAAAATAAGATACCAACGCCTTGATAGATGATTTCAGCGCAATCTCCACGCTAAACTCTTTCTGTGTAAACAAGACCCCAATAAAAGCAGTTACCGTAATAAGCCCGATCAAGGGATAAACAAACCGGGTAAGAAATTCATCTCCTTTCTCTTCCTTTTCAGAAAGTTCCCTCCATGTCTTCCCCGGTTGAGAAACGATAGCGATCACCCATTTAACTAATTCCTTATACATCTCCGGTTTATTTTATGGCGGCAAAGGTAACATATAAAAACATATTAATAAAATTTACTATTAGCAAATACAAAGAAAGTGACTTGATACGACTCATATTGTATCAAGTCACTTTATCAGAAAAAAACATATACACCGTAATTATTCCACAATCTTTCCTGCATCTGTAAGATACCGGATAAAGGCGTCCCATCCGGCTTTCCTTCTCCCGGCGTTTTCTTCCCGTGTGCGTTGTGCTTCTTCTCTATCTGATTCGAGATTTTCAAGGGCGGGATAGCCGTCCGGGATGTAGTATTTGAATTCGTTCATCCAATAAAAGCCATCTTGTTTTTTTGTTTCAATAAGGAATACAAGGTCGTT
>JAISCM010000226.1 GCA_031265595.1 Tannerellaceae bacterium | reverse complement strand
TTGGTTAAAACCGTAGAGAGCTTTCCGGCGTCGAAATACATATATAAATGCGTTAATCCGGAGGTGAAGCGGAAGGTGATTTCTTTCCGGGCCATTACCTCTACAAAGAGCTCCGTCTGTTGCTTTACGAATTGTACGATGTCTCCCAGCGACTTTTGCAGTGTTTGTGCATTCATGTCTAATTTGCGGAAGTCGAGCAGTTGGTTCACTAAGGTGAGCAGGTGCGTGGCATTCCGGCGCATGACCGAAAGAGACTCCTCCTCTTCGGTATCCTTTGCTTTTTTAAGAAGGTCGTCTAAGGGCGATAAGATCAGTGTCAGCGGCGTGCGGAACTCATGGCTTATGTTGGTAAAGAAGCGGAGTTTCATTTCGTCCATTTCGAGCTGCTGGTTTACCCGCATATTCTCGCGTGCATAGGCCAGTTTCTTTTCAGACCGTTTCGTCAGGTGTTTAAAGATGTAAAAGCCCCCTCCGGCGATCAGTATACAATAGGTCAGCCAGGCCCAGGCCGTTTGCCAGAAAGGCGGACGTACATTTATCTTTAAGACGACGGGTTCCGGGGTTTCAAATCCGTCATTCGTTACGGCTTTCAGATAGAAGGTGTATTTGCCGGGGTTTAAGTTTGTATAGGTTACTTTCCGGTTGTCGCGGTCTGTTTCGAGCCATTGGTTGTTGAAGCCTTCCAGTTTGTAGTAATAGCGTGATTTATCGGGCGTATAATAGTCGAGCGCCGCGAAAGAGAGGCTGAAGTAATTGTCGGAATAGTTGAGGTTGATCTCCTTTGTGCGGGTAATGCTTTTTTTGAGGATGACCCGTCCGTTGTAAGGCTCTCCGGGCTTGATGCTCTTATTGTATAACTGAAAATCGGTAAGAATGATATGCGGGGCGTTGTGGTTATAACTGATATTGGCAGGCTTTATGATATTGAACCCCGATACGTAGCCGAAGATAAGTTCGGAGTAAGAAGTATGATACGCCGCATTATAATTGAACAACTCGCCTTGCAATCCTTCCGAACGGCTGTAGGTAAGCAGGTGGTAGAAGTAACCGGGCTGTTCGTTCTCTACAGATACCTTGATGCAGGTGATGCCCTTGTTCGTTGCAAACCACATATTATGGTCGGAATCCTCCAGAATGCTTTGGATCAGGTCTGACGAAAGACCCTTCTCTTTCGTAAACATACGCACCTCTTTTGTATAAGGGTTGAATACGAACAATCCGTTTTTGGTTCCGATCCATAGCAATCCCCGGCTGTCTTCAAACAAGTTATTAATGTCGTACCGGCTTAACTGTATATCGTTGAAGATGTCTTTTTCATACAATTCCAACTGGTCGTTTATTACGCTGTAAATGAATAGCCCTCCCTGCGAGCCCACCAGCATATTGCCGTTTTTTATTTCGATGATACCGTATACGGAACCTTCCGCACTGAAGCTTTTCAGCCGTTTACCGGTCTTTGTATCCAGAACGGCTACTCCGCTGTTGAGCGTTCCTACCCATAAGTTGCCCGACCTGTCGCAGCGAAGCACCCAGGCGTTTTTATCGGTTATCCCGTCTTCACTGTCGGGCTCTCCGTGATAATGTGTAAAAACCTTTCCGTCGAAGCAGTCTAATCCGGCAAGGTAATAGCCAATCCAGAGGCGCCCCTGCAAATCCTGCGTCAGACTGACTACTACGTCGCCGGCGGGTGTATTGGGGTTGCCGGGTATATGTTTGTACTGAATGTATTTCTCGTTGTGGCGGTCGTAATAAAGCAGGCCTCCCCCGTTTGTACCGATCCAGAGGTTTTTGTCGCCCGTTTCGTAAAAGCAGTTGATGTCGGGAAATGGGATCTTTGTTTTTTCGGTTATAATATTAAAGTTGTAGATGCTTTCGTGATAATAACACACCCCGTTCTTGTAAGTACCCAGCCAGATGATATTGGAATCATCCTTGTACATAGACTTTATCGTATTCTGCGAAATGCTATGGGGGTCGTTCTCATTATGCCATAAGTATGCAACCGTTCCGGCTTTTCTGTCAATGACATTTATTCCGCCATGATCGGTTCCTACCCAGATATGTCCTTTCTCGTCTTCTTCCACGCCTGTAACGATATTGTTTGACAGCCTGAAAGAAGGGGCGGCCGACGATGAATAGTTCGTCCATTTGTCTTTGGCCACATCATAATAGCCCAGTCCATAGTGCGCGCCTATCCCATAAACCCATATATCTCCCGCAGAATCTACAAAGAGCCTGATCTCCCGGTTGTTTTTCAGTTGGGCGGCTTTATGGATGGTAGAGTCTTTGCTGATCACCTTGTGGGTTTGCGCTTCCATACATTCCAGCATCCCGTTTTCGTACAAGAACCAGTAGCGGTTTTTCCCCTGTTTAATATCCCGTATCAAACCGCGGCTTAATGCCTCCTCCCCGCCTTGATTGAATATGGTACAGGTCTCATCCTTCAGGTCGTACATACGGATATCTTCCCAGGTAACAAACCAAAAGTTTTTCCCCAGATCAATATATAGAAGATTCTCGGAAGAATCGTTGAAGTCTTCCGTTCCCGAATATTTTTTCAGCAGCTCGTCTGTATTGCCGGCAAAGCGTTCAAGGGATGTATCGTACACCGTATAGCCCGAACGGGTTTTGAGCCACAAGCGTCTTTCGGCGTCTTCCTGTATCCCCTGGATATCGTTGTTAGACGAATGGATAGGCTCGCCGCTTAAATCCTGTTTGCAGATAATGATCTCGTATCCATCGTAGCGGTTCAGGCCAGAGGGCGTTCCAAACCATACGAAGCCTGCTTTATCCTTATAAATACACTTCACCTCGCTGTTTGATAATCCTATTTCCGCATCGATCCTATTGAACTTATAGCGATCCGCCTCCACAGCCTTTGCCGGCAGGATAAGGGTAAAAAGAAAGATATGTAGAAAGAAAAAATAGTTTTTCATCAGTGTAAAAAATTCATGTATCCGTTAAGTCATACCATTCGGGCATATAAAAGTAAAACTATTTTGCTTATTTCATCAAAAGAAGGCCGATAATTATTTTCGTATACCTACGTAGTAAAGCTTCCACCCGCTACTTAATGCCCCTGGGCGATGAGGCAGGCAGGCTGTCCGACAGGATTGAAACCTCCCATCTCAGTCAAATAACAGTCAAATAAGAATATCGCTGTTTATCAATTATTTATGTATAGATGATTTCTCTTATACCTGATCTCAGTCAAATAACAGTCAAATAAAAAATATTGCTGATTTTCAATGATTTATATATAGATGATCTATCTTGTGTATAATCTCAGTCAAATAACAGTCAAATAAGAATTATGCCCAAAAGGGAATATACTTTGCATGCTTTTTTGATGAGCTTTCGGGATTGAAACCTTTTATAAATCCGCTATTAACAGTGTCCTTTATTATCCTTGATACCATAGCTGTATTTTCATCTTCTATCCCCATCCGTTCCCTGAAACTTTGATTGGTCATCTGCTCTTTTTCCATATATTTAAGGCAACAATGCTGATAACAGGCGCGTATCCTGTCTTCTTTACTCATTTGAGAGAAAGTCCTTTTCGGATAAATATAAACTTTGGTGTAATTATCTCCCTTGATAAATTCAGGTGCAGGAAGATAAGCATCTTCTATCGCTTTAATAGCACGGTCAATGCCACTGCCCCGCTGTTCGCATATTTCAAAACGGCGCATCAATATGGCGATCTTTTCATTTCTTGATGTTGGAGGCGTATCAATAAAGCGGTTTACATCTACCAATGGCGTACCCGGATTAGTCATTTCGATACGGTCGGTAAAGATCTCAACCATCACATACATTCCGCCTTGCCAAAGGTCTTGATGAATTAATGAATTGGCAAGAATCTCCCTTACAGCACGTTCGGGATACGATTCTTTGGTTTCACGTAATGCTTTTTCAATCACTTCAACAGAAGTCCGTTCCATTATAAATTGAATAAAATGTTCAAACCCACAAGCATAGCCTTCTTTGAAATCTAATTCAGGATGGGCCTCAAGCCGGCTTTTACCTTTATAGGATATAACGCGCAAGGTTTTAAATTCTAATCCTTTGAATTTCGTTAAGTCGTATGCGAATAAAAGTGCGCCCAGATTAGTGATATTCCAATATTCACCCTTTTTTGCAATGAATTTTTCATCGGCTAATGCTTCAAGAATAGCTGTTTTGGTTTCAGGTAAAGTGCGGCCGGACAGCCGAAAATAGTAACTGTAATCCAACAGATTTAACACCTCATCGG
>JAISCM010000213.1 GCA_031265595.1 Tannerellaceae bacterium | reverse complement strand
GCAATATTGCCGACAATTGTCAACAATATTGCCGACATCTGTCGGCAAACAAATTGTTACAACCGGTTTTCAATAGTTATCAGGTAGACGGTTCCCGAATACGTAAATCTATAGATCATGCTGTTTGCGAACAATGCGTTGTAATCAGCGAATGTAAGGGGGTAGTATAGGAGTTCTGAAGTTTGTAATACTGATATACGTATTTTAGGAACTACGGCTTTTTTAACGTGGGTTTGATATAAGCTACTGCGTGGCTGGTTCCTGTAAGGAACAGTGAACTAAGGATGGGGTTTCAACCCTATCGTCCTAATGCCCCACCCCATCTTATAGCCCTACAAGGGGCGTAACAGACACATAATTATCTACTTATAACGCCCTTGCAGGGCTATGAGACGAGGGTGCATCCGTTTAATAGGGTTGAAACCCTATTCTTAGCTCTTTGTTCCTTTCAGGAACCAGCCACGCTGTGGCGATTTCTTCTTCCCTGTTTTGCCTTCTTCCCTATTTCTCTTACACTTGCGAATAAGCCAGCGGCAGCAGGATGCGGTTGGTGTTATCTATGGCTGTGTGGGCGTACTCGGGGAGGCTTTTGATGGCGTTCCAGTCGGGGTGGGCGCCGAAAGCTTTCCAGGAGGCGTCGTGCGCGTCTTTGTCTTTATACCAGGTGAGGTACATGAGGGCGGGCATGTGGGGGCCTGATAGGGCTTCGCCATAGCATACGGGGTGTACGCCTACTTTGTCGAAGATAGCCATTTCTGCCTCGTTGAACATCTTTACCTTGCGCTGGTTGGCCTCTTCGTTGGGGCTGCGGTAGTGGCGAAGGTGGAATAAGGTGCGGCTTTTGTCGGGCATTTTTAGTTGGGGTATCTTGTCGAATGCTTCGCACAGATAGGATTCAAAATCTTTGTAGATGGGGGCGGCGGCTGTCTTGTCGTAAAACGGCTGCGCTGCCTTTCGGAAAGCTGTATCGTTCCATATCTCACGCTTTACGCTGTGGAACGCAGCGATATTGGGGTAGACAAAGAGGTAGAAACGCTGTGGCGCGTCTTTTTCTTCGTACAACTTAAAGGCGCCTACTTTGATCCCTTTCCGGTTGTAGGCCGGGATAAGCGTGTCTTTGTAGAACGAATCGAGCGCGTCGCCGTCGGACGTAAGCGTGTAGATACGCCATTCGTAGATCTCTTTTTCTTTGGCCAGATGGGCCGGTACGGAAGCGATACCTTCTACTACGGGGACTGTAGCCAGCAACCCGGCAGCTTTCATAAAATGTCTTCTTTTCATATTTTTCATGGATTAGAGATATGTAATACACATCAAAGATAAATATATAAGCGTAAATTTCGTACTTTTGAACAAATTTTGAGTGCGTGATGATGAAAAAGTTTATATTTCTTTTCTGTTTCTACTTATTTACACTGGCTCTTACTGCTCAAACGGAGACCAATCTTTTCCGAACGGCCGATAAAAGTAAGATGAACCATTGGGCGGATTCCGTTTTCGACGCAATGACGCCGGATGAACGTATCGGTCAGTTATTTATGGTGATTGCCAACCCAACTGCCGATACGAGGAATATGCAAAAGCTGACACGCTACATCAACGAAATAAAGGTAGGAGGCATCCTCTTTGCCAAAGGGAGCCCGCAGACGCAGGCTGAGGTAACGAACCGCCTGCAAAAGGCTTCGCGCGTTCCGCTATTTATAGCGCTCGACGGCGAATGGGGGCTGTCCATGCGCCTGAGCGGCACTACCCGCTTTCCGCGCAATATGACGCTGGGCGCCATAGAGAACGACACACTCATCGAACTATACGGAAAGGAAGTAGGCAGGCAATGCCGGGAAATGGGCATACAGATCAACTTCGCCCCGGCCCTCGACGTAAACAGTAATATGGCCAATCCGGTGATAGGCAACCGTGCCTTTGGCGAAGACCCCGACCTTGTTTCCGACAAAGGGCTGGCATACGCTAAAGGGCTGGAGAGCGCCGGTATTATCCCGGTAGCCAAACATTTTCCGGGGCATGGCGATACGTCCGACGATTCGCATACTACGCTTCCCGCCATTTACCATAGCCGGGGGCGGCTCGACAGTGTAGAGCTACTCCCTTTCAGGCGATATATATACGATGGCTATGCGGGTATTATGACGTCTCACCTGTACGTGCCGGCTTTAGACAATACGAAGGATATGCCGGCTACTTTCTCCCGGCCGGTGGTGACGGATTTATTGCAGAAAGAATTTGGTTTCCAGGGCTTGCTGTTTACCGATGCCCTGGCTATGAAGGGGGCGTTAGTAAAAGACGATGAGAATATATCCGTCAAAGCCTTGCAGGCGGGAAATGAGATATTGGTGTCGTCGGCTACCCCTATCACCGACTTCGAGGCTGTGAAGGAAGCGATTGAAAAGGGCGTACTGGATAGAAAAGACATCGAACGGCGCGTACTCAAGGTATTGCAATATAAATACATGACCGGCCTGGCCGATTATACGCCCATACAAACAAAAGGCCTGGCCGACCGCATCAATACGCCCCATGCAGCCTGGCTCGCCGCCAAGCTTAATGAAGAGGGGACTACCCTCTTGAAAAACACGGCCGGCTGTATCCCGCTCCGAGAACTCGACAAAAAGAAGATAGCCGTTCTCTCGCTGGGCGATTCAAAAGGGAATGAATTTCAGCAGACGCTCAGCCGCTACGACTCGGTGTCTTTCTTTAGTCTGGGACGGAATGCCCCGGCTGCCGAACAGAAGAAAACGTATGCAGAGCTCAGGAAGTTCGACGTCATTATTTGCAGTATCCACACGGTACGTATCCCCGAATCGGACTTACTCCGCGAGCTGGCCGGGAAGAAAGAGGTTATCCTGGCTTTCTTTACCCAGCCTTATTTCTCTAAAGACTACAAAAAGTCTATCGATAAGGCCAAAGCTGTTGTGATGGCTTACGAAACGTCGCCGCTGGCGCAGAGGTATGCCGCGCAACTTATCTTCGGAGGCATTGCGGCGAAGGGGAAGCTCCCTATCTCTATCCCCGGTATGTATTTTGCCGGAACAGGCATCTTTACCCAAAAGACACGCCTGGGGTACCATGAGCCGGAAGAGACCGGAGCCAACAGCGAACGCCTGCATGTAATTGACGGCATCGTAAAAGAAGGGCTCGACGCCAAAGCCTTTCCCGGATGCCAGGTGCTGGTGGCGCAGGATGGTATGGTTATCTACGATAAATCCTTTGGGTATTATACATACGATAAGAAGCAACAGGTAGATGAACATTCCGTTTACGACCTGGCCTCTGTATCGAAGGCCGCCGGTACGCTGCTTGCCGTAATGAAGTCGTACGATGAGAAGCAGTTTACCCTCACAAACAAAATAGCCGACTATATACCCGAACTCAAAGAGTCTGATAAAAAAGACCTTGTGATAAAGGATCTGCTCTATCACCAGTCTGGCGTAGTCCCTACGATAGCGTTTCATACGAACAAACACCTTGCCGGCTTAGTTTCCGACACGGCAAAGCAGGGCTTCCGCACCGAGGTGGCAAGCGGCTTCTACCTGCATGATTCGTTTCGCGATACGGTGATCAATGAAATCAAACGCTCCAAGCTGGGTACGAAAGGGAAGTATCTGTATAGCTGCATCAACTTTATTATGCTGCAAAAAATGGTGGAAGCGCAGACGAAGACGCCGCTCGATAAGCTGCTGTACACAAATTTCTACAGCCGCCTGGGCGCCGTTACCACTACCTATACGCCATTAAAGACAATAGACACCCTGCGGATTGTGCCTACGGAAGACGATCAGACGGTGCGCCGGCAGTTGCTCCGGGGGTATGTACACGATGAGGCGGCGGCCTTTCAGGGGGGCGTTTCCGGTAATGCCGGCTTGTTTTCCAGCGCCAATGATCTGGCAAAGGTATTACAGCTCTTCCTCAATCAGGGCGAGTATGGGGGCGAGCGTTATCTTTCGTCTGAGACCAGCCGGCTGTTTACGCAGAGCAAGAGCCCTGCCTCGCGCCGGGGACTGGGCTTCGACAAACCGGCTGTGGGAACGCCCAAGCTATCGCCTTGCGGGGCCCTGACGCCGGCATCTGTCTACGGGCATACGGGATATACGGGGACTTGCTTCTGGGTAGACCCCGACAACCGGCTTATCTACATTTTCCTTAGTAACCGCGTTACGCCTACCCGTGCCAACAATAAGCTTAGCTCGCTGGATATTCGTACAAGGATACAGGATGCAATATACAAGGCAATTGATAGGAAAACGCAAAAAGATTTATAATTTTGCACCTCCTCCGGGAGGGGAACATGGAATAGGTACATTAAAAAAACAAAAGATATGTTATTCGGACACGGCGACGATTTTTACAGCACACAGCAGCAAGTAACCAGCAACTTCAGCTCTAACGTATGGCATGGCGCCAACCTGGAAAAGCTGATTGCCCATCTTAACACTCAGTTCGACAGGATAACCCGTTATCCCGAACCCGACGCAGGGAGCCTGAAACGCTTACTGGCCCGCCGCTATGAGGTGGCAGAAGAAAATGTGGTGATAACCAATGGCTCCGTAACGGCCCTCTACCTGCTGGCGCAGGTATGGAACGAGAAAAAGTCGGTACTGCTAACGCCCACATTCTCCGAATACGAAGACGCCTGCCGCCTGCATAAGCACAAGATAACCTTCCTCCCCAATTCGGAAGATATTTCGGAGCTAAACCTTGAGGGACAGGATCATTGCTGGATATGCAACCCGAATAACCCCGACGGCAAGCTGTTCAGCCGCACGGAACTGCTTGGCCTGATTGCCGCCAATAAACAGACTATCTTTGTGGTAGACCAGTCGTATGCCGCTTTCACTACCGAAGAGTTACTGAAGCCTTCCGATCTGAAGACGAACAAAAACCTGGCGCTGGTACATTCTATCTCTAAAGCATACAATGTGCCCGGCCTGCGTATGGGGTATATCATGGCGCCTACGGCCATTACCCAAGCGGTAAACAGCTATCTGATCCCCTGGTCGGTGAACGCATTGGCCATAGAAGCCAGTAAGTACATATTGATACATCCGGCGCAATTTACGCTGCCCATCCGTAAATGGCAACGCGAAACGGCCGAACTGATCTATCAATTAAACAAACTGGATGAGCTGGAAGTGATCCCCAGCGCCACGACCTTCTTTTTGGTACGGTTGAAAAAGGGAACAGCCGCCGGATTAAAAGAGTATTTGCTTACCCGCCACGGTATCCTTATCCGCGACGCCTCCAACTTTCATGGCCTCGACGAAACGTATTTTCGCCTCTGCACCCAAACACCCACAGAGAATCAACAACTGATAGATGCCATCAGGGAATGGATGAAAGAGGGATAACGGGAAAGAATTGACGGAAGGAAACGACGGTTACTGAAAGGTAGCCGCCGCCGGAGGATAATTACTGATAAACGGTTGGTTCGAAGGCGTAATACTTACTATGTCGTACACAATGAATTTAGAATACCCCCTCCAGGGCAGCGTGCCGAAATATTCTTTATAACGCAGCTCTACGATTTGCCCGCCGGCGCGCATCAGTGAATCGGCTATCTGCGGATTGTCTACCGAAAAGTTAAACTCATTGGATTGTATCGCACCGGGCTTACTACTTTGGAAACCGCTCTGGATCAATTTCCCTTCATACGTTTTGAAAAGGATCCCTTTGTATACTACATAATTAAGTTGCCCCGTTTTCACTCCTTCTCCAAAAGGATAATAATAACGGATGGCAACAAAAAAGATCAGGCTCAATACAACTGTAGCAAGTGTATAATTGCGGATCTTCTTTAATCCACTCTTTACCGAAGGCTTTATCGTAATAGGCATAAAATAATTGTATCTTTACTGATTTGACTCTCTACCTTGTATCTCTATTGATCTGACCTTATATTGTCTCTTTATTGATCCGACGCCACAAAGATAACATTTGCCCGGTAATTCACCCCGTCTTCGTTGAGAAAATTTTCAGCCAAAGGGAAAAAAAAATCTTCGCGAAGTCTCCAGTAACTCTTCGCGAAGTCTTTACAAATTCTTCGCGAAGAATTTACAAAAACTACGCGAAGAGTTTGAAATAACTTCGCGAAGATTTTTTTTTATTCTGCCGGCTCTTCTTCGGAAGGGAGCATCGGTTGCTGCGCCGTGCCGAAATTAGGAGCGATCGTATTGGGATCCACCCTTATAGCGTCGTTGATCTGTTGTCTGATCTCTGATTGATTCGTTTGTGCGCTTCTTGGGATAAATGCTGTAATGATAATACTTAAAGCAATCACAGTACCGGCTAAGCCCCAGGTGGCTTTCTCTAAAAAGTCGGTTGTTTTGCGTACTCCCATGATCTGGTTGGAAGAAGAAAATCCGGAAGCCAGCCCTCCCCCTTTTGAATTTTGGATCAATACGATCAATATCAAAAGTATAGCTGCAATCAGGATTAGCACGGAAATAAATACATACATCTTAGTCTTATTTTTTAGTGTTAATAATCAATTTTTCCAAAAATCTGATTTGGTCTGCAAAGTAAACATTTTTTTCCGGATATTTCAAGCTTAAATTTTTAATTATTTGCAAAGCTTTCTCATATCGTTTCTGT
>JAISCM010000114.1 GCA_031265595.1 Tannerellaceae bacterium | reverse complement strand
TAGAAACGGTAATGCTTGTATATCTCCTTATCAATAATGGCGGCGATACTGGTGTAGAGGTCGTTCTTCTCCATGTCTTTATCTAATTGCTCCAACTGAGGGTTGATGGGCGATGCGATGGTGAAATGAACCCGCCCTTTATTATTGAGGATGCCTGTTTCCATGGCCAGCAGATCATCCCGCTTGCTTTTGATAAAGTCGGGATTATCGCGTTTCTGCTGGAACTCTTTTGCTTTAAGGAAGTCGCACGGGTCAAATTCGTACGAAATAGCTACCGGGACGATGTTTAGCCCCATCAGGTTGGCCGAAATATCTTTATCGCCGCCCATGTTCAGCATTTTCAGGATACTGGTCTGTGTCTTGTCGTTCGAATCTTTTGCCCGCCCTTCGCGCTGGGCGATCCAGACAGATTCTTTTGTCTCCTTTATCGTATGATGAATATAGGCAGACAGTTGAGCGCTGGCCAGTAATTGCTGCCGCCCCGTTACGCTGCGTTTGACAATAAAGCTGTTGTTGAGCCTTACAAGCGTTTTTATCCAGGGGCCTATCAGCAGGTTATCGCCAATGGCCACCTGCGTCATGCCATATCCGATGTCGTACAGCATAATATTGAGAAAAGCGGCGTCTAACACAATGTCTCGATGGTTGGAAATGAACGTACAGGGGATAAGCCCTTCCGGCAGGCGGCTTCTGCCCGAAATGGTCAACGAGAACGTAGTGTTTTTCGCCACTGTCATTACAATTTCGTATGCTAAGGAAGACTTAAAGTCTTCTTTCGTCTGGAATGAACGTATCAGCCGCGAAAATTCATCCCAATTCAAATCCGGTTTTATATAACGGAATGCACGCTGAAAATCGTCGTTTACCACCAATTCTTCAATGGCATCTTTTATCTCGTCATTGGCCAATGGGCGGATATCGTCGAACGTATAAATCCCTTTTTCATTATCCATAGCTAATTAATTTAATTCGTTTTCAATAATATCTGTCATCACATCTTTTATGTCCAACCCGGCCGCCCGCACCTGCTGCGGAATAAAGCTGGCAGAAGTCATGCCGGGCGTTGTATTCACTTCCAGCAAGACCGGTTCGCCGCCGGGTGGGATGATATAATCTATTCTAATCAGCCCTTTGGCTCCGAGCAAGTCGTATATCTGTAATGTTTTCTTCTGTATCTCTTCTGCTACGATGGCAGGCAGGCGGGCCGGGGTTATTTCGTCGGACGCCCCGTTGTACTTTGCATCAAAATCAAAAAACTCATTCCTTGTCACCACCTCGGTAAGCGGGAACACCACTTCTTTGCCTTTTACCTTATAGCATCCGCACGTTACTTCCGTGCCGGCAATAAAGCGTTCTACAATCACTTCTTTGCCTTCCGAAAAAGCCTTCTCGATGGCTGGGCGAAGCTGCCCGGCTTCTTTTACTTTCGTAACGCCGAAACTACTGCCCCCATCATTCGGCTTAACAAATACCGGAAGGCCCAGCCGGGAGATGATCTCGCCGCCATCAACCGCTTCGCCTTTACATAAGCGAATCGAAGCGGCCACCCTGACGCCAAAGCTACGCAGGTAGTTATTGCATATAAACTTATTGAACGTTAGCGCGCTGGCCAGCACATTACACGTAGAATAAGGAATACCCGTCAGTTCAAAATACCCTTGCAGCAAGCCGTTCTCGCCAGGCGTCCCGTGGATGGTAATATAAGCAAAGTCAAAACGCCTGACCGCCTGTTCTTCTATAAAGCTGAAGTCATTCCTGTCAATAGCCGCCTGTTCTCCGCCGGGAAGGATCACATACCATTCGTCACGCTTTACGATGACAAGGTAAAGGGCATACCTGTCTTTATCTATAAAGGAATAAATCCCCTCGGCGCTTTTTAAGGAAACTACTATTTCGGATGAATCCCCTCCGGCTACTATGGCAATGTTTTTTCTCATGAATATGATTCGTTAGTGTTTGCGTAGGTTCGCCATTTGTCTGTCAGTTGCTCCATATCATCCGGTAGTTCGGAGTCGAAAAACAGCTCTTCCTTCGTTGCCGGATGAACAAACCCCAATGTTTTGGCATGCAACGCATGGCGCGGACAAGTCTCAAAACAATTATGTATAAACTGCTTGTACTTCGTAGAGTTCTTACCTTTGAGAATAACATCCCCGCCATAACGGACATCGTTGAACAACGGATGGCCGATGTATTTCAGATGAACGCGTATCTGATGCGTCCTGCCTGTTTCGAGGCGGCATTTCACCAGGCTTACATATCCCAGCCTTTCGATCACCTGATAATGTGTAACAGCCGGCTTACCCAGGTCTCCTTCGGGAAAAACAGTCATAAGCAACCGGTCGTAAGGATCACGGCCGATATGGCCTTCGATACGGCCTTCATCGTCTTTTACAATGCCCCATACGAGGGCGCGGTATTCGCGTCTGGTTGTTTTGTTATAGAATTGAAGGCTGAGGTCTGTCCGTGCTTCCGGCGTTTTTGCTACTACCAGCAAGCCGGATGTATCTTTGTCTATCCGGTGTACCAGCCCGAAATTTGAATCGTTGGGATTGAAGCCGGCGTTATCTTTCAGATAATAAGCCAGCGCATTAACTAATGTGCCTGTATAGTTGCCGAAGCCGGGATGAACCACCAGGCCAGCGGGTTTGTTTACCACCAGCAAGTCGTCATCTTCATACACAATATTCAGTGGTATATCTTCGGGGATAATTTCAAACACATGTCGCGGACGAGACATGACTATCGAGATACTGTCGAGCGGCTTTACCCTGTAATTGCTTTTCACCGGCTTATCATTCGCCAGAATACAACCGGCGTCGGCTGCTAATTGAATACGATTGCGGCTTGAAGCAGCCATTCTGTCCGACAGGAATTTATCTACCCGTAAGAGGGCTTGCCCCTTGTCGGCTACAAAACGGAAGTGCTCATACAACTGCGCCCCTTCTTCACCTTCCGCAGGCTTTGGCAGGTCTTCACCGTCTTGTTCGTCGTCCCAATTATCAAGGAAATCATTCATAGTACCGAATTAATTGTTGTCTCTTTCAAACCATTCTTCGTCTCCCCCTATCGGCTCTGCCGGAAGAGGCGTAGGCGCGTCTTCATAAAAAATAGAATCATCCGGGAACATCAGCGTTTCGCCATTACTGATCTTTAACACAAGCGGAGCCGATAATTGTATCATTTCGCCCCGGCTGAGTAAGCGGCCGTATAATTCAACGCCTATTGCCAGGTCTTTGTAAACACCCGGCACATAGATGGTTTCTACCTTCTCGAATCCACGCGCTTTCAGTTGGGCGTATGCCTGCCGGTAAGATAGATCTTCTACATCCGGTATTTCCCCCATTTGAGAAGTCATGGCATTTACGGTAATAAAAACGATCCGCCCTTCTTTTACTTTAGAGCCTACAGCCGGCGTTATTTCTACGATAGCGCCCGGTTTGGCCGTCTTTGAAAAAACAGAATCGATAACGGCATAGTTCAGGCTCCTACCGTTTAAGAACGGAATAGCCTCTTCCATTTTAAGCCCTTTTACATCCGGTACAATGACGGCTTCGTTATGACGGGTGTAACTGTCGAGCCATTTCAATGTACCATAAAAGATGACACATGAAGCAACAATCGCTATCAGTATCGTTACCACAAATGGGTTTCTGATCAATTTTTTTAAGTAATCCTTCATCACCTTTCTATTTAGCTCGGCTCAAAAGTAGGAAAAAAACATAAATATAGAAACTATTCCTACAAAGATAAGGCGTAAAAACAACGAAAGTAAAGGCTTTTTACGAAAACCTTTACTCTCATTATGATTCTTTATAAGCGGATATTATCCGTTATACTCATCGGAAACAGTCAGTTTAGCCCTTCCCTTAGCGCGGCGGGAAGCTAATACTCTGCGACCGTTGGCTGTCGCCATTCTTGTACGAAAGCCGTGTTTGTTCTTTCTTTTCCTGTTAGAAGGTTGAAATGTTCTTTTCATCTTACTATATGTTGTTTTATTATTATTGCACGATTCGGGCTGCAAAGATAAATCCTTTTTTTTAATAAACAAACAGATAGAAAGAATTTTAAACCAGGGACAAACAGGAAATGAATGCAGTCTGGCCACGACGCACCCTGTCTTTTCTTGATTTTACAAAAAAGAAGCGAATATTACGAAAATAAACAGCCACTCTGAAAACAAATCACTATTTTTGCATGAAATACGTAAATTATGATATTAAATGTATCTGTAAAGAACTACCGCTCGTACAAAGACGAGGCTATTTTCTCTCTTGTAGCAGAGTCTTCTAAAAGTAAAGCTGCTAATTTCTTTATTCAGCCTATCGCTCAAGGCGAGTCTACGGTAAAAGCGCTTAATACAGCGCTTATCTTTGGAGCAAATGCGTCTGGTAAGTCAAATCTTTTCAGAGTATTATTTGAAATAAGTAAATTTATAGGACAATCTAAGGCAAAGGCTGGCGAACCGATTTCTACCTATGATCCTTTTTTATTCGAAGAAAAGTGTAAGGAGTATCCGATGGAGTTTTATATAGAATTTGTTAATACAGATCATATAAAGTACAAATATGAATTACATGTAAATGGGAAAGCAGTCTTGAAAGAGACATTATTATATTGGCCTAATAATAAACAAACCATCCTTTTCGAAAGAATACTTCCTGATGATATTGATTCTGTTGTACATAAAGGCAAACTGGGAGCTTCTTTAAATGGTGAAGTTATTTCAGTTTTTCAAAACCAAGCTATATTGTCTAAGTTTGGAGAAGACATTCCTAATGAAATTATCACCCCGGTATATATTTATTTATCAAACATTCAGGTAGTCAATGCTTGTAATTCTATCATGATAGACCGTTTTAGAAATAATGTTGGCTCAATCTTATCACAAAAGAGTAAATTGTTAGAAAAATTGAATGAATTGTTGATCTTTGCTGATACCGGACTTAGAGGACTTAATGTGAATGAGATTGATGAATCGAATATATCCCTGCCGGATGATTTTCCTAAAGACTTAAAAAGTCAATTAGTAGAGAAATACAAATATAAGATTGCCGGTCGGCACCCATTATTTAAAGATGAGAAGTTAATTGGAGAAGAGCTTTTGGCTATTGATGAAGAATCAAATGGAACAAAACAATTATTTGCGATAGGTGGTATTATCCTGAATGCATTAGATGAAGGAAAAACTATATTTATAGATGAAATAGACGCCAGTTTGCATACCAATTTGTCTAAAGTATTAATATCATTATTTCAAAACAAGAATATAAATAAAAAAAACGCCCAACTCATTGTTACTACTCATGATGTAAATTTATTAGACAGATTGCAGTTTAGAAAAGATCAGATATGGTTTGCCGAAAAAGACAAATTTGGAGTTAGTAGCCTGTTTACGCTACAAGATTTTAGTGATGTACGGGAGGATACTCCATTCGACAAATGGTATTTGGCAGGAAAATTTGGTGCAATTCCCAATATAAAGTCAATAGAGTCATTGTATGAGAATGAAAAGTAGTAAATATACAATATTGATCATTTGCGAAGGGGAAAAGACAGAACCTCTATT
>JAISCM010000103.1 GCA_031265595.1 Tannerellaceae bacterium | reverse complement strand
TGCTCGCGAATACCGATAGACGTACTGTGGGTGAACAGGATCTCTTCCATCTCCTCTACATCGGACGGCCCGCAAAGGACGGACAGTTGTATGGCAGGGCGCGACTTCTTCATGATGACAGGCGTCATCCAGGCGTCGTTTGCCCCGGCTTGCAGCAATCGTTCCAGCAGGAAATCATAATGCTCCGGATTCATATCATCTATATTACATTCCAGCAAGGAGACTTCTTCGGTTGCCACATCCTGCGTCTCTTCATCATCTTCACAAAGGAATACCCTCAGTATGTTCGGTATTTCCTTATCGATGGTCCCGATTCCGCAGCCTGTACGGATGATACGGAAACGATGCGCATCGGTAAACTCATCCACCGTTGCGGCAAGGATGGCAGCCCCGGTAGGCGTTGTCGCCTCATAAGTCACAAGCCCTACTTTCACCGGTATGTTCTTCACAATCTCTGCTGTAGCGGGAGCCGGCACAGGCATAATGCCATGCGCACACTTAACCGTCCCGCTCCCCAACTGAACAGACGACGACATCACTTTGTCTACGTTCAGGGAATACAGGCAAATGGCTGCCCCCACAATATCGACAATCGAATCCAATGCGCCTACTTCATGGAAATGGACTTTCTCTTTCGCACAGTTATGCACCTTTGCTTCGGCTTCCGCCACCCGGTCGAATATCCTCAAAGCAAGCTCCTGCACCGGTTCCGGCAATGTACTCTTGCAAATGATCTCTTCTATATGCTGCCAGTGGCGGTGTTTTTCTTTTTTCGGATTCTTGATGACTACATCGGCTTTCGTTCCATAGACGCCCTTCCGTTGATCTCTTTTTACCGAAAGCCGGAAGCCTTCTATCCCGAGCTTTTCCAGTTCGGCAGACAGATAGCCGGCATCCACGCCGAGGTCTATCAATGCCCCAAGGTTCATATCGCCGCTGATTCCGGCAAAACAGTTGTAATATAGTATTCTCATGGCGTAGTATCTAAAGGATTAGTAATGCTTCTGTTCAGTTTGCCGGAAACCAGGCCTTCGGGATCGATACGGACGTGTTCAAACCCGATAGCCTTTAGTTGTCCGGCCACCGTATCCGACAGGGAATACAGCCGGGGCAGTTCGTCCGCCGGTACTTCCACCTGTGCCGAAGCGCCGTAATGCCTCACCCGGACATCTTTGAAACCAAGCGTATTCAGGATATCTTCCGCCTGCTCTATCTGTTTCAGTTTTTCAGCCGTGATAACCTGATGGTAAGGGATACGGGAACTCAGGCATGGGCTTGCCGGCTTATTCCAATTGGGCAATCCGAAATACCGGGCAAGCAGACGAATATCTTCTTTCGTCACTTTACAATCAACCAAGGGCGATTGTATCTGATAGTTTGCTGCGGCCTGCAATCCGGGACGGTAATCACCCAGGTCGTCATAGTTCGTGCCGTTCAGCACATCGAACAAAGGGTATTTCTCTTTAACGGCCTGCAACTCCCGGTAAAGATGTTGTTTGCAGAAGAAGCAGCGGTTTTGGGGATTCCGGCGGTATTGCTCATCGTCTATTTCCCTTGTTTTTATTACTTCAAGCGAAATATCAAACTGCCGGCAGAATGCTTTCGCCTGCTCAAAGTCTTTCGTTTTTAAACTTTCCGAATGGGATATGACTCCAATGGCATTGCTTTTCCCCTGTATCTTCCCGGCTAAAAATAACACCAGAGCGGAATCAATCCCCCCGGAGAAAGCAACAATGGAACCTTTCCGTTCCCTGAACCAATCTTCCAGACAAGCCTGTTTGTCCTGAAGTATGGATGTTAAATTATCCATATTATATTATTGTTTTTCAATGGTAAGTGACACGTATCCTCTAAAACATGTCATAAATGTAAGATATAATTGAATATCATACGAATATTTGACATTCTAAAAACGAATAATTACAAACTAATGGCGAAATCCCCCCGGAGAACCTGCGCGGGAAGAGAAAGAATCCGTATATTTGCACCTCAAATTAACAGTAATATAAAACCCAGAAAAAAAAGAGATTCAGATGAATAACGAACAGGAAAATATCGTAATTTACCAAACCGAAGATGGACAAACCCGTATTGAGGTGAAGATGGAGAATGAGACCATCTGGCTTACGCAAGCACAAATAATAGAACTTTATCAAACAAGTAAATCAAACGTAAGCGAACATATTAAGCATATATTCGAAGAAGGCGAATTGGATGAAAATTCAGTTGTTCGGAAATTCCGAACAACTGCCAGCGATGGCAAAAAGTACAATACAACCTATTATAATCTGGATATGATTATTTCATTAGGTTATCGCATCAAGTCTATAATTGCCACTCATTTCCGCCGTTGGGCGACGGAACGTTTGAAAGAGTATATCATAAAAGGGTTCACGATGGATGATGAACGACTGAAGCAGTTGGGGGGCGGAAGGTATTGGAAAGAACTGCTTGACCGCATCCGCGATATTCGTTCTTCTGAAAAGGTGCTTTACCGCCAGGTGCTCGATCTGTATGCAACAAGTGTAGACTATGATCCGAAATCCGATGTATCAGTCTTGTTTTTCAAGATTGTTCAGAACAAACTGCATTATGCAGCACATGGGCATACAGCCGCCGAAGTTATATACGAACGGGCGGATGCGGACAAGCCATTTATGGGCTTAACTACATTTTCCGGCGAATTACCTACGGTCAGAGACATCACAATTGCTAAAAACTACCTCACAGCCGATGAACTTAAAATACTGAATAATCTTGTTTCCGGGTATTTTGACTTCGCTGAAATTCAGGCCATGCGCCGGAATCCGATGTATATGTCGGACTATATGAATCAATTGGATAGCATCCTTTCTTCAGCCGGTGAAAAGCTTTTAACAGATGCCGGCCGCATCAGTCATCAGCAGGCAATGGATAAAGCCAAAGCCGAATACAGAAAGTTTCAGGTAAAAACAATCTCACCCGTAGAGCAAGCTTATCTGGATACGATTAAACTCCTGCAACAAAAGGCAGGGAAGAAAAGAAATAGCGAATAGGAAGGGCGCACGATATTTTTATCCCTTTAATTCGTTTGTAAATCGCGGATTTTGTCTAAGTTTGCCGGAAAAATAAGATTATGGCGTCAATTCATTTGGATGGTTTACTGATTGGAATTATTACTTTTCTCATTATAGGGTTGTTTCATCCCATTGTTGTTAAAGCGGAATATTATTGGGGAACGAAGTGTTGGTGGGTTTTTCTGGTATGCGGTATCTCTGGTGTCATGGCTTCTTTATTTATTGAGAGTGTATTGGCATCGGCTATCTGCGGGGTGTTTGCCTTTTCATCTTTTTGGTCGATAAAGGAAGTGTTCGAACAGGAAGAGCGCGTATTAAAAGGTTGGTTTCCTAAAAATCCGAAAAGAAGCTATCCCGGACGTAAGGATCTGTAAATAAATAATCAATACATTTTAATTTGTTCAAATAAAAACAAATGTTTACCTTTGCTCAAAAAGCAATGGAAACAGAGGAAGAAATAAGATGCTCATATAAAAGGAT
>JAISCM010000037.1 GCA_031265595.1 Tannerellaceae bacterium | reverse complement strand
CCGTCGCATCAGATATGTTTTTGTACGGTAAGCTCCCTGCAAATGCTGCGAATGACGGATTATAAAATTATTATAACTATCGAAGATATTGGCGAAAAAGTGATTGAAGCGCTTGTTGCAGACTTCGAAAAATCAGAAAAAGACGCTTTCGAACTTTTTTATTCTTCCGATACATTCACAAAACTTTCCGACTACAATACTCGATTTTTTGACAAGCCATGGCAGGAAATCTACGAATTGCTGAAAAAGGAATTGCTTCAATAACACTTATAAAATTATAATCAGATGAAAAACATAGTACATAAAATAATTGAAATCTATCTTCACGACACTCATTCGTATGAAGAATTTCTTCAATGGGAAGAACAGATAGCTTTATTTATGATCAATTATACAAAAGGAAACTATTTATCTGTTTTTGATCCTGGAACTGCAACTGTAAGCGAAAGCGCCTTATCATCTTATTTGCCTTATGAATTTATATTCAACTATCAGGGTAATGACTGTTTTTTTGCTTATGGGATTGATGAGCTTTCTAAAGATGATATGACTGGATTATTAGGGGAGGCAGGTTTTACTCAGGATTTATGCTCAATTATTCCGTCTTTATTATCTGATATAAAAAAAATAGAATTAATTAATAACTGGAAAGGAGATCGTATTTGCTCACATATAGAAATGTTCATGAAGGATGAGGATTCTACACTTAAATGGTATAACCCGCCATGCCTGAATGCGCAAAAACTTCTGTCCGAAAGTATAAGTATAGGTAGTAATAAACATGAAATAAATACGCGCCAGGTATTGGAAAGTATTGCCGGCAAGTGCAATGACGAAAAATATCTGCAATGGAGAAAGGGCGTTTTGTCTTTTATATATGATTACATAAAAGAAAAGCCAATTACCTTAATTGAACCTGGCAAAAAAAGAGGAGCAATAGATAGCTATACTCCTACTATTGAGCGTATCAAACGTAGTGGTAAAAAAATGTTGTCTGGTTATATTGAACGTGGGATCAACATCAGTCTATTAAGTGATCTATTAAACGATGCAGCGTTTGCTTCCGGGAAAATAGCAATTATACCCTCTCTTCTGAACGAACATCAGCGTACCATGCTTTTTGTGTATTGGGATATTGACAAGGTTTATAATGGCATTGAAATGTTTATGATGGGCCACGAAGGTAAATCGTTTAAATGGTACAATCCTGAAATTGAAAATTCATCGGAGCTATTTAACTCCTACTTTGATAATGTACCGGATTAAAATACAATATCGTTTAGTTAAGGCTTGATATACTTACGCGGATAATTAAACGCGATCGCCAAAAGCGTACCGATACCCAGTAAGTAAGGATAATACAGGTATTGCATGATCTCTATCGGAGAGGTATTACTTAGCCCGGCGGCCATAAGCAACTGGGCGCCGTATGGAATGATCCCCTGCACCACGCACGAAAATATATCCAGGATACCGGCGCTCCGGCGGGGGTCTACCTGAAACTTGCCGGCTATGTCTTTCGCTATCGGGCCCGACATGATCAGGGCAATGGTATTATTTGCCGTACACAGATCGGCAAAGCTTACCAGTCCGGCGATACTCATCTCGGCTCCTTTTGGCGAACGGATATGCGAGGTCAGCCGGAGGATGATCCAGTCTATCCCGCCGTTATAGCGTATCATTTCCAGCATGCCTCCGGCCAGTAGGGTGACAATGATTAATTCGCCCATGCTGACGATGCCTTCTCCCATGGCGGCGTTCCATCCCCAGATATTGAAGCTGCCGGAAAACAAACCGGTTATTCCCGATATAAGGATACCCATAAACAAGACTACCATCACATTAACGCCCAGAACAGCCGTTACCAATACCGCCAGGTAAGGCATTACCTTCACCCATTCTATCGCTTCGGGCGCATAAGCGGCATGGGTTCCATGTCCGGCGATTATATATACAATGCCTGTAATAAGGGCAATAGGGAGCGCAATATATACGTTGACTTTGAATTTATCAGACATCCGGCAGCCTTGCGTGCGGGTAGCCACAATGGTCGTGTCGGAAATGAAAGAAAGGTTATCGCCAAACATGGCCCCACTGACAACGACTCCCAGCATCAATGCCTCCGGGATGCCGGTACGGGCTGCAATCCCTACGGCTACCGGAGCCAGCGCAACGATCGTCCCCACAGACGTACCTACCGAGAGGGAGATAAAGCAGGCAGCTATGAATATACCCGCCGCCAGCAGGTTTCCCGGAAGGAGAGACATCGTAAGGTTCACCGTAGCATCTACGGCGCCCATTGACTTTGTGGTCTGGGCAAAAGCGCCGGCCAGGATGAATATCAATACCATCAGCATGATGTTGCTATTGGCGGCGCCCCGGCAGAATTGTTCGATCCGGTTGTTTAGCTTACCTCCTTTCGACAGGGCTACGGCTACTACCGAGGCAATCACAAAGGCCACGGTAATAGGCATCTTATAGAAATCGCCGGCTATGAGCGATACCACCAGATATACAAGCAGAAAGACCGCCAGCGGCGTCAAAGCCCAGGGATTGGGCGAATGATTCGTCACCGGCAAATTGCTATCGTTCAAACGCGTCGGCATACCTTAGTCTTTTAGAATGAGAAGCGGAGCGCGATGCGGATGCCGCCCTTCTTAATATGGGGGTTATCCAGGTAAGTCAGCCGGCGGTAATAGTCTATACGTAAGATCTTAAAGATGTTTTCCAGACCGGCGCTTACTTCCATATAGGGTTTATTGCCCAGCCCCATCGTTCCTTCGGGGAAAAGGAATAACTGGTTGCTCAGGGCAGGGTTGTTCTTATCAGACAGGCTTCCGTAGATGCCGTTGAATGATAATACTTCGCGGAACTTGAGCCAACGCACGCCCGGTATCCGGTTGAGCAGCCAGCCCTTCATATAATAAGTAACATTGAGCGAAACATATTGGTCGGCCACAAACTCCAGCGCACGCATCATGTGGAAAGCTTCCGGCTGTATGGTGACAGACTGGTTGGTATTGGGAAGCGCCAATAGGGGGAAAGGCGCCTTATCCCACACCTTGCCGGCCTTAAACCGGGTATCCAGATGCCCGAAAGACGAAAGCCATATCCGCTTTTCAACGCTCAGCTCCGTATGGTTGTAAGTATAGTTGCTATTCAAAATACCTTTAAAACCGGCCTGATGCGATAATTTAAAGATCGGAGCGTCTTTAGACAAGTTAAAGGGCGATGCCTTCCCCGAACGCCCCGTATAAGCGCGCTCGCCGGGAGCAAAGCGGAATTGAACGCCCAGTTCAGACGAGACGATGCTTCTCCAGCTCCGTTCATTCCCCAGATCGTCTTTATAGATATATTTAAGCGTGCCGGCAGCTTCTTCGCTCTGATGGCGCGCCCAGGTGCGGAAGCTAAAGCCGTTCAGCCATTCTTTTTCGTATTGCAGCACGTATTTGCGTACATAGTTCATCTTCGTTACGGGCTCTCCCACCTTCCAGGCTACAAACATATTATCCTTGCTGGTGAAAAGGAAGTCCTGGCCGGGGGTATATACGTCGTATTCGTGCAAGAACGAGAGGTTATTAACCGGGTTTTCGCTTTCGTGATACGCCTTTTTATTGAAGCTGTACGTAAGCCGGGCATTGTATTTAAACTTTCGGTCGTCCATACCGTAGGCAAGGTAGCCGCTGGCAAAAAGGTGCGGATGCAGGTTTGCCGTCGTCATGCCTCCTATGCGCAGGCGGAAGCCTTCGAGGTGGTTGGCGCTGAAGATCGTATTCATCGGGCCTATATCAAACAAGTTCTCCTCGCGGCTGGGCCCCGTCTGTATGTATCCGGAGATGAGGATTTCCGCCGTCTTTATGATGGCGTTAATAGCCGGTACTTTACGGAGTTCGGCCAGTAGCTCGTTCAGGATACTTTCTTTCTCGTCAAGCGGGATATGGCGGTTGGCTATCCAGAACGAATCGGTCTGGGCCGTTGCCTGGGGCAGAAAGTGCAAAGGCCCCGTAAGGCCGAATACCGAATCACGATTGGCCACCTCAAAGCTGTATCCCTGGTAAGTTCGCAACTGATGCGCATAGAGCTCCTGGCTCCGGCTAAAGAGGTAAAAGTTGATATACGTATTTTCGGTGTCGAGCACCCACGTGCTGTCGGGCATGCACGTAAACTCCTGATCGATCCGGAGCTGGTCTACAAAATTAAGGTTAATATGCTGCGGCACGTTCAGCACGGCCTTTTTCACCGCATACCTGCCATCCATCGTAATATACAGCCGGCCTGTAAAGCCGTAGCTCTGGCTGTTTACCGGCACAAAGGCCAGGTCTATACAGCGATCGCCCGACACATCAACCGTATCCATAATATAATATTTATAATACGAAACGGCCAGCGCCGACGATAGCGGGCTCACAAAGCGGTTGAGCAGGATGTTTATATCATTATCAAAAATATCAACTCCCTGAAATATCTCCTCCAGGTTCGAGGTAATGCCGCCCTCATCCACCGACTGGTCGATGCCTTCTGTTTGCTTGCCTTTTACGATTATTTTCTGCGTTTTAGGACTTTTTCTGTAATACACGTCGGAGATTGCTTCGCGCACAGACAGGGTAAGGATCGGTTTTCCCGAAAATTCGGACGTATCAATATAGTTCTTTATGAAGTTCAGCTTCTTCATAAATTTATTTTTCTCGAAATCGGGATTAAAATTGTCCAGCGACATCGATAGTTTCTCATAGCGCTCCACGCGGTATTCATCCTTCGACTCAATACGGTTTTCGCCTTTATGCGCGATTACCTCCCTTATCAGTTCTACGGCGGGATTGTCCTTTCGCGAATAACGTTCGCGCTTAGGCTTGATCACGATTTCCGTCAGCTCGAATGAGGTGGGGCATATCCTTACGTCGAGGCCGTCGTTCCGGCTTCCCGGTTTCAGTTCGATCACTTTCGTTTCATACCCTAACGACGAGATGACGAGCCGGGTGAAACCCTTATCGTTCTGTAATGCAAACCGTCCCATATCGTCGGTCATAGCGCCTATCGTAGACTTATCAAAAATGACCGATACAAAAGAAAGCGGCTCGCCGGTTATTGAATCACGTAAAATACCCGAAGCCGAAGTAAACGATTGCGCCTGAAGGGCCGTTGCCCCAGCAACAAAGAGAAATAAAAAAAATTGCGAGATATAATTGAAAATCTTGTACATTTAATTTTGGAACCTAATCAATCATCGAATATAACGGCTACAAAAGTAGTATATTTTCGACATTCTCCTACTATTTACCGATTATTTCTTTTGGTTGCTACCCTAAGCAGGCAACGCTTCCGGCTGAAAGACGGCTGAAAGCTGGCTGAAAGGTCATCTTTCAGCCATACGATTTGTGAAACAGATAGTTACAAGCCGGCTGAAAGCTGAAAGCTAACGTAAAAAACTAACATAGTGAGGTAAGATATGGTACAAAAACAACGATTCCATCGTTAGCGAAACGGCATTATTCTTCAAACAAAAGATGTTAAAAAAAACATGGCGAAGTCTTGAATAAAACATAGCGAAGACTTTACAAAAACTTCGCGATGAATTAGTAAAGACTTCGCGATGATTTGGAAATAACTTCGCGATGACTTTTTTTTGCTTAAAGCCGCTCTTCGACGTGGTTATTTTATTCTTTTTCAATTTGGCAGAGACATATTTTTTAGTATGTTTGCACTTATTAATGCCAGAGGGTTTTTATTAATGTTTTAAATTGATTTGGAAATGAGCAACAGATACCAATACATTCTTTTTTTTATTCTTCTTTTTCTCCCGGTTTGTGTTTATAGTCAGGATGGCAGACTGCCTTACTGGCGGGATATGCAGGTGTTGTCGGTAAACAAACAGTATCCGCGGACGGCCTTTATGAGTTATGGCAGTGAAGACAGCGCTTTGAGTGGGAAGTATGAAAACAGCCGCTATTATAAATCGCTGAATGGCGTGTGGAAGTTTTATTTTACGGAAGATCAGCGGCAACTGCCCGGCGGTATTACAGATGCTGAAACGGATGCTGCCGGTTGGGGCGATATTAATGTGCCTGGCAATTGGGAGATGCAGGGGTTTGGCACGGCCATTTATGTGAATCATCCGTATGAATGGCAGCCGCGCAATCCGCAACCTCCGCTTTTGCCCGACGCTACGCCGGTGGGTGTCTATCGCCGGGATATTGAAATACCGGCCGATTGGCAGGGGCGAGACGTCTACCTGCATCTGGCCGGAGCCAGGTCTGGCGTCTATGTTTACCTGAACGGGAAGGAAGTAGGGTATAGCGAAGACTCAAAGAATCCGGCGGAGTTTCTTGTCAATCCCTATTTGCAGGAAGGGAAAAATACGCTGGCCGTTAAGATGTATCGCTGGAGTACGGGCTCGTACCTGGAATGTCAGGACTTTTTTCGCCTGAGCGGGTTTGAGCGGGATGTA
>JAISCM010000025.1 GCA_031265595.1 Tannerellaceae bacterium | reverse complement strand
TCTTCCTGTGCATCGCCTATAAAGCCACAGGTATTCACAACCACTATTTCGCCGGTAATCGTAGGAGGATCGTGGGCAACCATGTAGCCATTTGCCGCAAACTGCCGCATCAGTTGTTCGGAGTCTACCAGGTTTTTCGAGCAACCCAGCGTAATTATATCTACCTTATTTCGTTTCATCAGGAAGTATTATTCGCCGAATAATGAATCGACAAATTCTTTCTTATTAAATAACTGAAGGTCTTCTATCCCTTCGCCCAGCCCAATGTATTTAACAGGGATACGGAAATGGGCGGATATACCGATCACGACTCCTCCCTTGGCCGTACCGTCGAGCTTTGTAATGGCCAGTGCATTTACCTCGGTAGCTGCGGTAAACTGCCGGGCTTGCTCAAAGGCATTTTGTCCGGTAGATCCGTCTAACACCAGCAAGACTTCGTGCGGAGCGCCGGGCACAACCTTTTTCATTACATTCTTTATCTTGGTAAGTTCGTTCATCAGGTTCACCTTATTGTGCAAGCGGCCGGCGGTATCGATAATAACCACGTCGGCATTATTCGCTTTGGCAGAGCTTAAGGTGTCGAAAGCAACAGAAGCCGGGTCGGCGCCCATCTTTTGTTTTATAACGGGCGTTCCTACCCGTTCGCCCCAGATCACTAATTGCTCTACGGCAGCGGCGCGGAATGTATCGGCCGCTCCCAGATACACATTTTTACCTGCTTTCTTAAACTGATAGGCTAATTTACCGATCGTCGTTGTTTTGCCCACGCCATTTACGCCTACTACCATAATAACATACGGCTGGGCATGGTCGGGCAAAACGAATCCTTCCGCATCAATGGCGTTGTTTTCTGTAAGCAAACCGGCTATTTCGTCGCGCAAAATGGCGGTAAGCTCCTGCGTATTTACATATTTATCTTTGGCAACGCGTTTTTCTATGCGCGAAATGATCTTGAGCGTTGTCTCTACGCCTACGTCCGAGGTTATTAATACTTCTTCCAGCTTGTCAAGCACATCATCGTCTACTTTACTCTTTCCGGCGACAGCGCGCGTTAGCTTAGAAAAGACGCTTTCTTTTGTTTTAGATAAGCCTTTATCTAATGTTTCTTTTTTCTCTTTATTGAAGAAATTGAAAATACTCATCTTCGTTTTGCTTTATGTTGAACGGCTAAAACAGGTTTCAACTGTTCCTTTGTTTATAGTCTTCGTAGGTAAATGTTTTGTAGATAACCAGTTCGTCCTCTTCATTCCATAAGGCGATAGAGGGGTGCGGAATACCGTTGAACATCGTTGTTTTCACTATCGTATAATGTATCATATCTTCAAAGATTATCTTATCACCGGGTTTCAGGGGCTGCTCGAACGACCAATCACCCATAAAGTCGCCGCTCAGGCAACTATTGCCGCCGATACGGTACGTAGGCTTTCCCTCTGCCGCATCCGTTGCGTTACGGATCGCCGGTTTATAGGGCATTTCGAGGCAATCGGGCAGATGGCAGGTAAAGGATGCATCAATGATGGCCGTTTTAATACCCCGGTTTTCTACCACATCTACTACCGTTGTAAGCAGAAACCCCGTTTGCCACACAAAAGCGCTTCCGGGCTCCATAATTAACTCCAAGCCGGGATACCTGGATTTGAATGTACGCAATACCGAAATAAGATGCTCAATATCGTAATCCTTTCGCGTCATCAGATGCCCCCCCCCCATATTCAGCCATTTCAGCGATGGCAGAAAACGCCCGAAACGCCTTTCAACCGCTTCCAGCATCTTCTCCAGGTCGTAAGAAGAAGATTCGCATAAAGCATGGAAATGAAAGCCTTCGATTCCTTCGGGCAAGGCGTCACCCAGCAGATCGTTTACTACTCCCATGCGCGAACCGGGCGCCGTGGGATTGTATAGATCCGTCGTTACTACCGAATATTCCGGGTTAATACGTATCCCGCAAGATACCTTCTTACCGCCGGCCTGTACCGCCGGATAAAAACGTTCATACTGCGAGAGGGAATTAAACGTGATATGGCTGCTGTATTTCAATAACAACGGAAAATCTTTTTCGGTATAAGCCGGTGAATAGGTATGCGCCGGACTGCCCATTTCTTCAAACGCTAACTGGGCTTCGTATATGGAGCTGGCTGTAGAAAAAGGGATGTACCCGCGGATAACCGGAAAGGATTTCCACATAGCGAATGCTTTGAATGCTAAGATAATAGTAACGCCGGCCTGCTCCTTTACATACTTTATCAGGGATAAATTCGTTCGGAGCCGTTTTTCTTCCATCACATAGCATGGAGACGGTATCTTCTCTAAATCAATCATTAGCCTTTTATTTACCTTCATATTGAATGCAGCAAAGTTAGCAATATAATTCGATAAAGTCGTAAAACCATCGTGTCGTTTTAAGGATTAGATGGTGAATAAGTAATCTTTTGCTCGCATCCCATTAATCGTCTCACCCAGGTGGTACAGGTGGACCACCCGGGTGGTACAACTGTCTCACCCGGGTGGTCCACCGGGACCACCCGGGGGAGACGATCAGATGCGTACCATAAAAATATGAAAGGAATACGATGCCATCCCTACTTCTGTATGAACAACCTATTTGTT
Source organism: Tannerellaceae bacterium (assembly GCA_031265595.1). The sequence continues at coordinate 11,177 of JAISCM010000025.1, read as the reverse complement.
TATAAGGACTTTTTCCGAGAATCCGTTAAACTTTACAATATAGAAATCGCGTGGCATTTGGATGGTAGTAGGCCCTGCCGGGATAAACCGCTTTGTATAAAGGCTGCCGCTAAACTTATAAACAGACAGGTCGCCGGGCATAGCGGCGTCAATATGCAGGCCATTCCCCGAAGAAGAGCAACTGAACGGGCGCTCCGGCACAGGCTCCATCCCGGCGCTTTCTTTGCCATACATCGGATTGGGGATGTCCGGTTGTTCAAACGATACATTCGCTAATTTAGGCATAAAGCGGTCTGCCGGGTCGAAGTCCCATACAAGTTCTCTTTCGCCATTCCAGCCAGACAAGGGCATCGATAGCATCGTCCCTTTCCAGTCTTCACCGTTTGATTTGTAATGGGCCGTCTCTGTAGTATGGACGCTACCTTCTATATACGCATAATTTTCGGAGAAAAGAGGTTTTTCCAATCCGGCTGCCGCTACATGCCCCGCTATCCGGAACGTCCTGGCATAAGGAACCCGCATACCGGCTAAGGCCACAAGGTTGTTACGTATCCGGCAATCAACAGGGTATCCGGTTTGTTCAAAGTGGCTTCCGTCTCCAAACGCTTCCCCATAATCATGTTCATCCAGACACACCTCGCCTATCAATCCTCCTATCGTTGCCTCGCCTTCTATATCCAAATGGCCCGTAACATAATTGCCCTCTACGATTAGTTGCACCGGCGAAAGCGATGAAAGCGTACGATAGCTTCTTATCTCGCCCAATAAACCGCCCACTCTGCCATCCGATGCGTATAATACACAAGCGCTGTAGCAACCGGAGAGCCGGACGAATGTATGCACCTCATTCCCACCGGATAAATCGCCACATCTCACTGAACCCACGATTCCTCCGATACAAGCATGGATCGTATTTTCCATATCTCCATAATTGGCGCACGACTCGATCAGCAGCGAATTGTATCTGCAGGCATCACGGCTATCATATTCACGGGGAAGCTCCAGATTTACATGCCCTATTATACCGCCAATGCTCATATCCGTCGATTCCCCCGACAGGAAACCGCTGTTAAGGCAGTTCTTTATAACAACCGGTTTTTCCTGATTCCCTTTACCCGGCCCGGCAGTGTCTACGATATGGATATAAGCCACCATGCCGGCAACATACGCATTGCGGCATGCACTCGTTACCGCCACATTCATATTCCGGCAATTATAGATGATCACAGAATCCGCTTTTCGATTATCCTTTTTCGCTTCGCAATCAACGCGTCCTACCAGCGCGCCCGTAGCTTGCAGGTAGTCCGGGCATCCGGTCTTTGTAGCCGGGCCGTCGCCATTTACCCTGCCGTTCATAAGCGTAAGGTTCTCTATTCGCGCTCCATTCTCTATATAGCCAAATAATCCGGCGGCAGGATAGGGTGCTTCTATGCTAAGATTACGTATCTTTTTATTGTTGCCGTCAAAATATCCGCGAAAAGGGATCCGCTTACCGTCACAAGGCGCATCAGGCGAATAGGCGATCCGCCCGATAGGTTCCCAAGGCAGATGATTGAGGTTAATGTCTTTTACTAACGAAATCTTTTTCCCCTCGAAAGAAAAAGCCGAGTCATTAACTAATTGGGCTAAACGGGCTAATTGGGCAGGCGTTGAAATCGTAAATTCATGTTGTGTAATGTCGTCCGGCCAGTTTTCATCGATACTGCCATCCCATAACACATCCCGGGCAATGCCATTGGCCGGCAGGAAAGAAAGAATAACTATATACAGGCAAAGCCCCTTTCTCATCTTCTTGCAGATTTAACGCTGTATAAACAGCTAACTACGCCGCAAATATAGACGAAAAAATCAGACAACGTATAGCTTATTACAATGGATTCTATACAAATAAACCGTAGCATCGGTATTAACCGGTATCAGGAGGCCGTCATAAAATTCCGTTCCCGCTATTTCGCCTTCCAAAGGAAAAACGCCCCTGAACAGGCCCTCGTCTGTTAATTCAATGTAGCTCATCTGATAGAATCGACGCCAATAAATAGAATGGGCAGCTATACGTCGCATAAGTCAATGGATAGAATCTGCAGAAGCAGGGGCAGAAGTTGGCATGGCAGGCGAGCCGTAATTATATTTCATCAGGCGGAGGCTGTCTACGTATACCTTATAATAGTCTTTATCCGTATTATCCATACGTATATATCCGTATACACGTTTGATCTGTTTAGTAGGTAACCCTCTAAGAATGGCCTCAAGAGAACCGTCTTTCGTTACCTTCTTATTCACATACAATACCGTATCATTCTGGTCGATAGCCATTCGTACTTCCGGGAAATAGCGCATCCGGTCTGTCAACCCCCATATACGCATACGCAATACAAAGGAACTCCCCGACGAATAGGCCCTGTCTGGCCGTATATCGAATGTCACCCCGTTGAACAAAGCCGCCGGATAAAGAACTAAAAAATCCCGGCGGGGCCATATATTGATGGAGTCTTGATTGGTATTCGGAGCAGCGCTGGCCTGCACATCTCCCATATCCCGGATGTGGGTATTAATATCCGTCAAAGCCATATCGAGTACCTGCATATAAATATCCAGATTCTTACTATACCACACCAGCGAACTGTCGTACACAGCCTCGGTAATAGCATGCTTCCGGAAGACCGATTGAAACAAAGCTGCTTTCCGTACCGTATCGGAATAAGTCGTCCGCTCTGTTTCAATCAACGACTCTGCCAGGTATACATCAAGCATTACATCCCGCATTTTCTTTTCGGGCAGAATACCATCCGGTACCTTACTACAAGCCATCAGCAAGGTTGTTGCCACTAACGTAAGGCCGTATTTATACAGGTTCGTCCGCATGCTCTTTGTCTTTAGGCTTCTCTTCTTTAGAAAGGCTCTTAGATAATGTATGGCGGTAAAAGATAAACAAAATAAATACTCCTACGCAAATAGCCGAATCGGCCACATTAAAAATCGGACGGAAGAATATAAAGTCTTTCCCTCCCCAGATAGGAATCCAGTCAGGCAACACTGTCTCAATGAGGGGGAAATAAAACATATCTACTACCTTTCCATGCAACAAAGAGGCGTATCCACCGCCTTCTGGCAGAAAAGAAGCGATTTGTCCGAAGCTATGATCGAAGATAACGCCATAAAAGATGGAGTCAATTATATTACCTATGGCGCCGGCAAAAATAAGGGAGATACAGACAATAAACCCAAACTTGTATTGTTCTTTCACAATCTTATAAAGATAATACCCAATAAACCCTACGGCTATGATACGGAAGATAGACAGAAATAACTTACCAAAGACCTCAATGCCAAATGCCATTCCCGGATTCTCCGTAAAATAGATATAGAACCATGAAGTGATCTTATAGCTTTCATGCAGCGGCATCTGGGTTTTTACCCATATCTTCAGCGCCTGATCAAGAATAAGGAGCAACATGATAGTCAGCGCCGCTCCCCAGCCTTTCTGACATTTCATTTACTTAGCGCCTCCCTGTTTAGCTTCAATACTTAATGTAGCATGCGGTACGGCGCGAAGCCTTTCCTTGGGGATTAATTTACCTGTCTCGCGACAAATGCCGTATGTTTTATTTTCTATACGGATCAATGCCGCTTGTAAATTCTGTATAAACTTCATCTGGCGTTGGGCCAGACGGCCAGCTTCTTCTTTCGACAGCGTGGCAGCGCCTTCTTCCAATACTTTGAACGTTGGAGAGGTGTCGGATACATCATTTCCGTCGGAGTTCGTAACGCCTGCCCTCAGTAGGTCATAATCTTTTTTGGCTTTCTCCAACTTCTCCATTATTATGGCGCGAAACTCTTCGAGTTCAGCGTCCGAATATTTTGTTTTTTCCGCCATGATCCAATAAATTTGTTCTTACATTATTATAATTAAAGCTCGCTATTTTAAGCTTTCCAAATATACATATTATTCTTTACGATACAAGAGTTAGCCTTTTTTAAATACATCATACCTTATCAATACGGATAGATAAATGAAAATCGTCGAACTCCAGCACGGTAGCATCGCTCAGAATATCTACTGTCTTCAATGATACGGCCAATATCTGATTCTTTATATAATCATGATAATCATGTATCGCTTCATCCATCTGAGGGGTAGACAAGATGTGTATCTTTATCTTATCTGTTATATCCAAGCCATTGCTCTTACGAAGGTTCTGGATGCGATTGACCAACTCGCGCGCCAATCCTTCTTTTCGGAGCTCATCGGTGATCGTAATATCCAGGGCAACGGTTAGCTTTCCCTCATTCGCTACCAGCCAGTCGGGAATATCTTCCGAGATAATTTCTACATCCGACAGTTCCACAACGGCTTCCTTTCCATCTATACTACAGGTAAACGCGCCGGTCGATTCAAAAGCAATGACGTCGTCCTGGCTCATGTGTTGAATAACATCGGCCAATTGTTTCATGATCTTACCGTAACGGGGCCCTAACTTCTTAAAGTCCGGCTTTACCTTCTTTACCAGTATACCGGCCGAATTATCTACAAACTTCATCTCCTTTACGTTCACCTCATTCAGAATAAGATTCTTCACTGCCTCCAAGGCATCCTGCTGATGGGCGTCCAGTATCGGGATCATAAGGGTCTGGAGGGGCTGCCGTACTTTGATACTTACCTTTCTCCGAAGTGCAAGTACCATAGAGGATACATCCTGCGCCATCTTCATTCGTTCTTCCAGATCGTTATCAATGAACGTTTCATTGTATACCGGGAAGTCTGATAAATGGACAGACTCTGCCTTTTCACGCCTCGTTACGGCAATCAGATCGGTAAATAACTGATCGGCATAGAAGGGCGCTATCGGAGCCATTAGTTTAGCAACTGTTTCCAGACAGGTATATAGCGCCTGATAGGCCGACAGCTTATCGGCAGTCATTCCCCCACCCCAGAAACGCCGGCGATTCAAACGGACATACCAGTTGCTCAGGTTGTCATTTACAAATTCCGAGATAGCGCGCCCGGCACGGGTAGGTTCATAATTTGCCAATTGAACGTCTACTTCCCTGATCAATGAATGTAAGAGGGAAAGGATCCACCGGTCTATTTCCGGGCGTTCGTTGTGAGGAACATCCGGGTCTGAATAATCAAAATTATCTACATTTGCATACAGGGCAAAGAAGGCATACGTATTATAGAGTGTCCCGAAGAACTTACGGCGTACCTCATCCAGTCCTTCCGAATCAAACTTCAGATTATCCCATGGCGAGGCATTGGTTATCATATACCAGCGCAAAGGGTCGGAACCATATTGCTCGATCGTTTCAAAAGGATCGACGCCATTACCCAGGCGCTTCGACATCTTGTTTCCGTTCTTATCCAGCACCAAGCCGTTTGAAACGACTGTTTGAAACGAAACTGCATCAAATGCCATGGTTGATATGGCATGAAGCGTAAAGAACCAGCCGCGTGTCTGGTCTACCCCTTCGGCAATAAAATCGGCGGGGAAGACGACGCCTTTATCCAATAGCTCCTTATTCTCGAACGGATAATGTATCTGCGCATACGGCATGGCACCCGAATCAAACCAAACGTCTATCAGGTCGGCTTCCCGCTTCATAGGTTTTCCGCTTTTTGAAACAAGGATTATCTCGTCTACATACGGACGATGCAGGTCTATCTTGTCATAATTCTCTTGCGTATAGATACCGGGCTTGAAGTTCCTGAACGGATTTTCTTCCATCACACCGGCTTTTATCGCTTTCTTTATTTCGGTATACAATTCTTCTACCGAGCCAATACAGATCTCTTCATCGCCTTCTTCTGTGCGCCAGATAGGTAAAGGGGTTCCCCAATAACGGCTACGGCTCAGGTTCCAGTCTTGTAAGTTTTCAAGCCATTTGCCAAAGCGGCCCGTTCCTGTGCTTTGCGGCTTCCAGTTGATGGTGTTATTCAATTCGATCAGACGGTCGCGGTGGGCCGTTGTCCGGATAAACCAACTGTCTAACGGGTAATACAGTACTGGTTTGTCTGTACGCCAGCAGTGCGGATAGGTATGTACTTGTTTTTCGATACGGAATACACGGTTTTGCGCTTTTAGCATCATGCAGATACTAACGTCCAATGTTTCATCACCGTCGGACAGGCCTGGATCATAAGCGTTCTTTACAAAGCGACCGGCAAACGGGTCATAGTCCGCCGCATTCATATCGTTTTGAACAAACTCCGGGGCTAAGTCTTCCAGCAGATAGTACTTCCCTGTCATATCAACCATCGGGCGTTGGTTGCCTTCCTTATCCAGTAGCATCAGAGGCGGTACGCCATTCGCTTTGGCTACCTTATCGTCGTCTGACCCAAAGGTAGGGGCAATATGCACGATGCCGGTACCGTCTTCCGTCGTCACAAAGTCGCCCGATACGACACGGAAGGCGCCTTCGCCCGGATTCACCCAGGGGATTAATTGTTCATAGCTGATACCTACCAGGTCTGCACCCTTCCATTCGGAAACTACTTTATAGGGAACCAGTTTATCCCCTTGTTTATAATCAGACAAGGCCAAGCCGGCTGCTTTCGGATTAAAATAAGCCGGCATCAAGTCTTTGGCTAAGATCACTGTCACCGGGTAGCCGGTATAGGGATTAAACGTTTGTATGGCAATGTAGGTGATAGTAAGCCCCACACAAAGCGCCGTATTAGAAGGCAGTGTCCACGGAGTAGTTGTCCAGGCCAGGAAGAAAGCATCGCCATGTCCGGCCATCTCCGGCTTCGGATCAATGATCTTAAACTGAGCCGTACAGGTGGTATCTTTCACATCCTTGTACGTACCCGGCTGGTTTAATTCGTGTGTGCTCAGGCCGGTGCCTGCGGCGGGAGAATAAGGCTGAATGGTATAGCCTTTATATAGCAAGCCTTTTTTATACAATTCTTTCAGTAAAAACCAAAGTGTTTCGATGTAACGGTTATCATACGTAATATACGGGTGTTCCATATCTACCCAATATCCCATTTTATCCGTTAAGTCTTCCCACTCCTTTGTATATTTCATTACTGCTTTACGGCAGGCGGCATTATACTCTGCTACGGAAATCTTTTTCCCGATGTCTTCTTTGGTAATGCCCAAGTCTTTCTCTACGCCCAGCTCTACTGGCAAACCATGCGTATCCCAGCCTGCTTTGCGATTCACCAAATAGCCCTTCATCGTTTTGTATCGGCAGAAAATATCCTTGATCGAACGGGCAATCACGTGATGAATACCAGGCATACCATTAGCCGAAGGGGGCCCTTCGTAGAATACGAAAGAGGGAGCGCCTTCGCGAATTTCAAGACTTTTGCGAAAAAAATCGCCGTCTTGCCACTTCTTCAACATCTTCTTGTTGACGTCCGATAAGTCAAATTTCGAATATTCAGCAAATTTTCTATTCATAACACGTTGATCGTTCTTTTTAAAAATCGCCACAAAGATAACGCTTTTCCTAAAACCTTACAACCTATGATCAATATTCCGTGGCACGAATAAGGCGAGATTAGTTTACAGCCGGACGATCAATGTATAACGTTTGAGACGGGAAGGCAAAATTAAGTCCGGCTTTATTGAAAGAGATCAATATTGCCATATTCACGTTGGATGTCACCAATTGAACGCCTGCGCTCTTTTTAATAAAGTAAATAAATGTGATGCCCAGGGCAAAATCACCAAAATCGGAAAAGTATACAACTACCTCATCCCGCTTTAAATTAGGGATCCTCGAAGGCATAGACTTCAATAAAGCCATTGCTTCCTGCATTTTTTCTGGCGTAGTGTCATAAGTAAGTCCGATTTTCATTACGACGCGCCTATAGGGGTCTTCCGACGAAATATTGATGATCAACGCATCTGCTATTTTATAGTTGGGTATGGTAATCACTCTTTTATCGTAGTCCATGATCTTTGTACTGCGGATCCCTACATCTATGATTGTCCCTTCAAAACTGTCGATACGCACCGTGTCGCCAATATTAAACGGTTTATCGGTTAATATGGTAAACGCTCCGAAAATATTCTTTACCGTATCCTGGGCGGCCAACGCAAAGGCTATACCTCCAATACCCAATGTGCCGAGTAATGCGCCGATATTAACGCCCACATTGCTCAGGGCCATCACCAGGCCGATTATCCACACCACAACCAAAACGGCGCGATTTACGATGGGGTACATCTTATGTTGCTGAACGCTATCGGCGCTCCCGGCCCAGTATTGTTCAAGCAAGCGAGTGATAAGTTTGGCAAGAAGCCAGGTAACATTCAGGATGATCAGGATCTTGCCGGCGCTGTCAACGGCCTTGATAAACGTATCCGGACAAGTCAGCCGGTGAATGGCTACCCAAAATCCCATTAACATAATGGCAAAAAGAAGAGGCGGCGCTACCGAACTATAGATAATATCATCCAGCTTATTATCCGTTCTTTTTGTAAAAGGGCTGATGTATTTTTTGCCTATCCACGATACAAGCGTCACGATTACATAAGCGCCTATAATAAAAAGGAGGGATATACCCCAGTTCTCTATGGTATTTCCCAAAAATTCTTTCTCTAACATGATCATTTGTTTTTGATAATTAAATCCATTGCCGGAATCAGGGGAACAAAGATACTATAAAAACGTAAGCCCCGTCCGGTACTGAAGAAAAAAAATCTTCGCGAAGTCTTCACCAAATCTTCGCGAAGTCTTTATAAAAACTTCGCGAAGACTTTTTAAAGACTTCGCGAAGACTTGGAAATAACTTCGCGAAGACTTTTTTTCTGAAACACAGGCTGTAGATTTTCTTCTTCCATACCGTTCCCTTACCGATGGAATCGTTGTTTTCGTATCATATCCTACCTTATTAAAGTACTTTTTCATTTTATCTTTCAGCTTTCAGCCGGCTTGTAACGATTTGTTTCACAAATTGTAAGACTGAAAGATGACCTTTCAGGAGCTTTCAGCCGGCTTTCAGCCTTTTTTTAATCGGCAGACGCTGTTTTTTGAGGCGTAGGGCGTGCGGCGTTTACCTCCTGGGGCAACCAAACCGACATTTCGCCTTTCCCCCGGTGCGCCCAGGCGTAATAAGGGATTAACGACAAGGTTACATCTTTCGTCTGCAAACGTCCTTTTTCATCATAACTCAATGTCTGAGCCTCCGTCTTGATCTGATGAATGCCATACAGTAAGTCAGGTTTGTCTTCTACCGTAAATGCCGGTTTACGATTCATAAATACGCTCAACACGCTAAAGTCGTTGTCTGGCCACTCGGCGCAATACACAACCGGCCCCCGTTCTACAGCTACACGCCCATTGTCTGCCAGTACGTCGGGATGGGCTTTCACTGTACGGGGTTCCATATCAAAATGTATCGTTACTATATCGCCCTTTTTCCATTGGCGGGAGATAGCAAAATAGCCTTTATCCAAAGAGCCGCTGGCCGGCGAGCCATTCACGTTTATTGTATAGCCCGGCTGTTTATCATCGGAATAAGTATACAGGATGCCGGGGACAACTTCATTCCGCACCCATCCGGGGATACGTATTTTCAGCGTAAACGGTTGTTTCGATTTGGGAGTAACTTCTATCTTAATCTCGCCCGTCCAGGGATATTCTGTAGACTGGGTGAGCGCTACCTTCTTCCCTCCTACTTCTACCTCAGACGTATTGCTCATAAAAAGATTGACATATATATCCTTCTCTTTTACGGCATATACATAGCCCGGCAGGGAAGGAATAAAACGGCAGATATTGGAAGGGCAACAAGCGCAACCAAACCAGGGCTGCCGTTGATGCTGACCCGCAGACTCCAGGGGATTGGGATAGAAAAACCCTCCTCCATCAAGCGAAACGCCTGATATCAATCCATTATATAAGGTACGTTCTAATACATCATAGTATTTAGACGCTCCATGCAAAAGAAACAGGCGGTAATTCCAATACACATTCCCTATAGCTGCACATGTTTCGCAATAAGCAGATCTATTGGGCAATTCATAATTTTCGCCAAACGCTTCTCCCCGGTTCGTAGCGCCGATACCTCCTGTCAGATACAGCTTTTTAGCGGCTACGTTGCCCCATATCGTATCGATGGCCTGTATATAACCGGTATCGCCCGTTAAAGCCGCCACATCCGCCATGCCCGAATACATATAAGCGGCGCGCACGGCATGGCCAACGGCTTCTTCCTGCTCCAATACCGGCTTATGCGCCTGGCTGTATATATCTTTCCTTTCGGTATACCCGCGTTTGTCAAGGAAAAACTTAGCCAAAGCAAGGTATTTCTTCTCTCCCGTGACCAAATATAATTTAGAGAGGGCCATCTCTGCTATCTGATGCCCGGGGACAAAAAACTGCTTCCCCGGCTTATCTCCTATTTCACGTTCCACACAATCGGCATACTTAATGGCAATATCGAGGAAGTTCCTTTTGCCGGTTGCCTGATAATGGGCTATGGCGCCTTCTATCAGATGGCCTAAATTATAGAACTCATGGCTCAGTTCTTCTTCTTTCTCCCAACGTTTGCTGCCGGCCCATTCATGCGGATGCTGCGGATTCATCGTACGGGCGGTATATAGATAGCCGTCCGGCTCCTGCGCTGCCGCCATAATCGTAATGATACTGTCGATATATCCCGCCAGCTTCTTGTCCGGATAGGTCTGCATCGAGTAGCTGGCCCCTTCAATCGTTTTGTACACATCCGTATCGTCGAACGAATATCCTTCTACCTTATATATCGTACTCGGATTGGCTGCTTTGACAAAATTCTCATACCGCCCGGTCTCTTCGCATTTACTGAATGCTAACGGGATTGTGACTTCGCGGCTGGCTTTCAGTCGTTGTCCCCAAAAATGGTCGGTCACTTTCACCGAAGTAAAAGGCACAGGGGTAATGGGATACCCGCCACTTTCCGTCTGAGCATTGCCCAGGCTGTATACACTAATAAGAAGTAAGGTTGCAATCTTTTTCATTATATCTATTCATTAATTTACTTTCCATTCAATAACTCCTCCCGAATACCCTTTGTATAGCCGGGCTACCAGCTTTAATTCCGTGGTAGTTACCGGATCGAAGGTTACTTTGTTATACTGGTCGAGGGCTGTTCCGTAAGGAGAAGGATTCTTCACCTCTTTCCATTCATTGCCGGCCTTGTACAGTAATTTCCACGACTCGGGCGCTTTGTATATTACATCGTAATG
>JAISCM010000246.1 GCA_031265595.1 Tannerellaceae bacterium | reverse complement strand
GCAAAATGACCTTTTCCCATCAAATGATCCGCTTACTCTTTACCGAGCAACTCTATCGCGCCTGCACCATCATCCACCACGAGCCTTACCATCACCGGTAGAATAGGAGGGTATTACTTTTCTTCTTCCTTCCAGGGCTTTTTTACAACTACGTTCCACCTTTCACCAGGGGCTTCAAACCCTTTGCCGAAGCGGGAAGTAGGGTGAAACGTGGTCGTTCCACCCTCGAGATTTCCTTCCACCGGTTCGTATGAGGAGAGAGATTGCGATAGCCGGTGGGGCGTAGTATGTCTCCGGCAACTAACTGATGCAGTAGTCAGTTTATCTCATCGTTTTAGTTGTTTATATCCAATGATTTATGGTTTTGTTCACTACGGATTGAGGGTTTCACAGTTGTGAAAGGGAAGTTTCACAGTTGTGAAAGGAGGGTTTCACAGCCGTGAAAGGAAAGTTTCACACCTGTGAAACCCTTAGACTGACGGCGCAACTATACGAAATTAGTATGTACAAAGTCATAAAATTATACAAAGCCGGTAGCAGATGTCTTAGAACAATTACTGAAGTGGGTGGGGCGGACGGAGTGGGGGGCGGAGTTGGATCTGGAGGGCGGAGAGCAAGATATACCGCCGTTTAAATCCTACACAAACATAAGAATTATATTTCATATTCAACTGCTTTTCATGCGATAAATAAATTCACTTATTCGATTTATTTACTAACAAATAACTAAAAAACGGGGTGGACAGCGGAAACTGCCCTGAACGCCTCCTGTATTGCGATATTTAAACGGCGGTATTTTCAAGCAGCCCCAAAAAACCATGTAACTAACAGTATTTAAACCTATAAAAACAAAAAAGAACAATGCGTATGAACATGAAAGACCCGCAGAATACATCTGCTCTACCTTGTAGGGCTGTGTTGCTGTAACCTTCTGAACAGGGCGATACTAACCCTGCCTCACAACGAAGACGCCCGCTTCAACGACCGGCAGTCCCGCGTCTTCGATAACCAATGTTAATAATCTCGCTCCGGGACTGGGCGAGACAAACAAAACAATACATTTATCGTTATGAGAAAAAACATTACGCTACCGGCAGTCCTGCTATTCGGATTGCTGATGACATGCCTCACCGTTACGGGGCAAAGTAAAGTAAACATCCGTGGCGCCGGCGAATTAAGGCTTGAAGCACAGGATGCACGACTGAAAGCCGAAGCGCAGGAAGCACGCTTCAGAGCTGAAGCGCAAGTGGTGCAACAGAGAGAAAATGCCCGCAACAACGGCGTCGCAGGCGCTTACCTGAATCACCGTAATACCACAGATATGCAGCTACGGGCTTCGGGAGTATGGTCTAACAGCACAGTGACGTACTCGGAAGACGGCAAACCGCAGGATAAAATGGTGCATACCTACATGGGTGATGTTCGTACGCAAACTGAACAGTTTTCATGGAATGGCGAGGAGTGGGTCAACTTCTATAAATCCGAATATAAGTATGAGAACGGGCTGTTACTTTTAGAAGCATTCTATAACGGCGAAGGCAGTAAATGGCTCCCCTATTCCAAACGCGAATATAAATATGACTATATTGCATGGCGTACAACCTTAGAAGCATACTATACCGGCAAAGGCGAAGAGTGGATTCCGGTTGAAAAACACGAATATACGTATAATGGTACCTTAGAAGAACACGCTTACTATAAAGAAGGGATGCCAGATTACAAATACATAGATGAATATGACACCGATGGGAATCGAATCTTACACGAAAACTATACCGGAAAAGGCAATGATTGGGTTGAATCAAGCAAAACCACGTATAGTTACGACAATCATATACATATCAAGACAACCTATTATGAATGGAAAGATACGAATTGGGCAATACTACAGGAGTATGCATACGATTATATTAAAGGGCAGACGATCAACAGGGATGAAGTCTATGCAACAACTTTTACCCGTACTGATTACAATTACTATGAATATGGAGACGTTGACATACTCAAATTGATATATAAAGGAGTCGGCCTGAACATTCCTTCCAACGGACAAATAGACTATCCTTTTAACGAGTATTTTTTACCTTGGTCTTTATTATCTGAACAAGAGGTCGAATTTAAAAATAAACTCACTTTCGATACTAATAATAAGCTGACAAAGGTCGATATTTATAGCGTGACGGAAGAAAATGGCAAAAATACAGAAACCTTTCTGTATGACTACGTGATCGGATACGACAGTGATAACCGTATGATTTCTATTATATCATCAGCCGCAGATAGTAAATATATAAGGCAGTATAATACGAATGGGCAAATAACTCTACAGGAACAGGACTGGGAGCGCCATGTATGGACTTATACTGACAACAGTTACGGCCTCAATCAGATAATTTCGCATGAGCGTTACTCAAACGAACCGGACGGCTGGCGCAATACTTCCAAATCTGTCTATACATACGATCCCTCCAGTCGTAAGCCCTTGGAAATTCTGGTTTACCATGGTGATCAAAGTGGGAAAGGATGGGTTTACAGTAACAAACAAGCGTATGCATACGGCGCCGATGGTTCCCAGACTTTGTCTGCATATTCCGTGTGGGATACCTCTGCTTCCGAATGGGCGCTTAATGAGAAAGAAGTAACTGAATATGACGACAAAGGGAAGAAAATCGCATCTGAATACCTCTACCGAACCGATGACGTATTGAGAGGTAACAAACAGGAATATGAATACGACGCCGAAGGAGAGTACTTATCCGAAGCTTATTATCTATGGGACGTTGAGGGCGACGCCTGGTGCGGGAGTTATAAAATAGTCAACAAAGAAAAAGACGATGATGGCAACCCTGTTGCCGCCATTTACTACCGGTGGAATGTCAATAAATGGGAAAGAAGTGGCAACACCCTCTACTATCCCGACGCCGGTCAGGAGCAGCCCATCGTCTTGGCACGTACTATAGTTGAAGTGGCCGAAGCGTTCAGCTACAAGTACAGGTTCGACCTCAGAAGCCTCCTTCCCGACCTGACGGGATTCGGCAAGCTGACCTATAAGCTCGGAGAGATTAAAAACGATGATGGCATATTAGAAGATATAGATGATATGAAGATAGAAGGCAACTTTCTGATCATTTCTATCAAGGCGACGATAGTTACCAAGTCGGCAACGCTCCGCGCCGAGACGTTGATAGAAAAACTGGCATCTATCCCCGTCGTTATCACGAGTGAGAACTATGGCGACTTCCTGGCTACCATCGAAGTAAAGACAAGCTCTAAAAAGCGTGTAAACATCGAGGCAACGATGGAAGGCGGCGTCTACAGCGGAGAGCCCTTTGCATACGCCGGCAAACCGGTGATAACCGAAGATTCTGAAACCGAAGATGTAGTGACCGGCCTTACACTCGACATATTGTACGAAACCGAAACCGGCGCCCTCAGCGAAACAGCCCCGGTGAATGCAGGCGACTATAAACTGATCCTGTCCGTCCCGGCTGACAACGAAGACTATGTAGGCGACCTCTCAATAAACTTTATCATCGAGCAACGCCCGATACAGATAGTAGCAGAAGACAAGACCGTACAGGCAGGCAGCGCTTTCCCGGAATTGACCTACAAAGTTACCGGCGGCGTGGCTGAGGAAACACTTATCACGGGTACCCCCATCCTGTCGACTACAGCTAACATGTCTGTAGCAGGAACTTATCCGATTGAGCTCGACCTGAAGAACGTTACGCCTACGGGTAACTACAAGTTTGCTGATAACGCCGCCGTACCAGGAACACTTACAATAACGGCTGCGGATGACACGGAAGATGACACGGAAGATGACACGGAAGATGATACGGAAGATGATGTGGAAGATGATACAAGCAGCACTGTGGGAACCGAAGAGGTATCGCAGGAAATAGTAGTATTCTTCAATGAATCTACATTGACGATTGACAGCCCGGCAGACGAAACAATTGCCGTATACGACTTCAATGGCCGGTTGCTCTTTGCAGGCAAGAAGCCACAGGGGAAGACTGTATTTACGGTTGGCAACGCAGGCGGAACTATCTTACTTGTAAAAGGCAGCTCCGGCTGGACAAAGAAAATTGTCCGGTGAAAGGAAATCTCAAGGGTGAAACGTGGTCGTTTCACCCTTTTCCCCGCTTCTACTCCACCAGCTACGCTAAATTCAATTCCCTGATGCGGACGGCTACTTCTTCCATCAGCCATTTAGGGGTTGAGGTGGCGCCGCATACGCCTACGTTTTTTACATGGGGGGGTAAGGGGGCGGTTATTTCGCGGGCGTTGGATATGAGAACGGCGTTGGGGTTGGCTTTCAGACATTCTTCGAATAGCATTTTGCCGTTCGAACTTTTTTCACCAGCCACAAAATAAACCCAATCATGTGCAGAGGCAAACGTCTTTATCCCCGGAAGGCGGTTGGCTACCTGCCGGCAAACGGTATCGAACGACTTGAACTGAACGGCGGGGGATATTCGTTCCCGAATCATTTGTTCGATCTCGCGCAAGCCATCTAACGATTTGGTTGTTTGCGAAAATAGAATAATATCCCGCGAGAAGTCGAGCTTATCCAAATCTTCCGTTTTCTCAATTACAATGGCTGCTCCGTCCGTTTGCCCTACTAGTCCGTTTACTTCGGCATGCCCTTTCTTGCCGTAAATAACCAATTGTGCGTTTGTCTCTTTCGATTCCTGGTAGCATTTATGTATCTTTTGTTGCAAACGCAGCACCACCGGGCAGGTGGCGTCTACTATTTTGATCCGGTTCTTCCGGGCTGTTTCGTAGGTGGAGGGAGGTTCGCCGTGCGCACGCAGCAAGACGGTTTTGTCTTTCAGGCGCTCCAGTTCTTCATGCCCTATCGTATGCAGGCCCAATGCTTTCAGGCGTTCTACTTCCAGGCTGTTATGCACAATATCGCCCAGACAATACAAACTATTCGTACTGTCCAGCTCGCGTTCGGCGCTTTGAATTGCATTTACCACGCCAAAGCAAAAGCCCGATCCGCTATCTATTTCTACCTTTATCATGCGTTTACTACCCGTTGATATTGCTCCAGCAACCATTTCTTCTGGTCGGGGATGCTCATGTATGAATTATCCAATACCAACGCATCCCCGGCTTGGCGTAGCGGGCTTTCTTCGCGGGTAGAGTCTATATAGTCGCGCTTTTTCACATTATCGAGCACTTCTTCATAAGAAGCCCCTTCGCCTTTCGCT
>JAISCM010000205.1 GCA_031265595.1 Tannerellaceae bacterium | reverse complement strand
TCACCTCCGGCGGCCGTGTCACTTTCGCCCTCCCAACACCGGTGAAAGGAAATTACCCCGGTGGAACGACCACGTTCCACCCTACTTTCCGCTCTGGGAGCGGGTTTGAAGCGCCTGGTGAAAGGTGGAACGTAGGTATTAAAAAGCCCTGGTAGTACATAAGGATGGAAGTAGTTGTCTTAAAAAGAGGATGTATTTACTGTTACTTATTGGGGATATTTATGTACTTTTGCCTTGAATATATATAATAAGGTGGTATGAAAAGATTATTGTTTGTATTATTTATAGCTGTCGCATTTGTTTCGTGCGAAGGGCCGATGGGGCCGCAGGGGCCGGCAGGAGAGTCGGGCGGCAGGAGGGATTATATGTCTTTTGTTATCCGCTCGAACGAGTGGCTTATACCTGAGTATGATGGGAAACCGGCCATTCCGGGAACGTCTCAGTTTTACTACTATCGTGAGCTCTCATGGGATGCGTTGGATGAACTGGCTGTAGAGCAAGGTGTAGTAGTAGGATATGTGCTCGACTTTACAGGCGCTTATACTACATTGCCCCATGTCTTTCATGATAAAAATTATAATGAAGAATGGACAGAGACAACGTCGCTTAGCTTCTTTAAGGGTGGAGTAGAGATACAAGTTACGAATAGTGACTTTGCCGACGTCCGGCCGGGAGATAAATCGTTCAGGCTCGTTGTTGATATAAAATCAGGATTACGGTAAGTGTGCAGAAACATACTACTACGCTCAACGAAACGGTAGAAATACTTTCGGACGAATCGTCTTACCGGCAATTATTCCATCCTTGCAGGGACGGCGAAGCATTGCCGTCGGGCGATGTGGTGAAAGAAATCGTGGAGCTTTGCCGGGCTGTTCTTTTCCCCGGCTATTTTGGTAATGCCCGTATCAGTAAGCAAATGATCCGCTTCCATATAGGTGTGACCATTGAGACGCTGCACGATTTGCTATCCGGACAGATCTATGCCGGGCTTTGCTTTTCGGACGAGAAATGCGCCGGATGTACGGAGAGCGAAATACGGGAAAGGGCGGAAGGCTTATCGGAAGCGTTTATTGCTTTTCTCCCCGAACTACGTACCCTGCTGGCTATGGATGTGGAGGCGGCTTTCACTAACGATCCGGCAGCGCAAAACCTCGGCGAGGTAATTTTCTGTTATCCGGGCGTAAGGGCGATAACCAATCACCGGATCGCCCATCAATTATATACATTGGGCGTTCCGCTTATTCCCCGGATGATTTCGGAAAGGGCCCGGATCGCTCCGGGAGAGAAACAGTAAAACATAGAATAAATGGACAAAGCGAATTTTGAAATGGTGGCTAAAACCCTGTCCGGGTTGGAAGAGATCTTAGCGGGCGAGCTGATTGCTTTAGGGGGGAATGAGGTAGCGATTGGCCGCCGTATGGTTTCCTTTACAGGAGATAAAGAATTGCTTTACAAAGCCAACTTCCATTGCCGGACAGCGCTGCGTATCCTCAAACCAATTTACCACTTCAAGGCAGAAGACGCCGATATGGTCTATAAAAAGGTAAAGGAAGTGGCATGGGAACATTATCTCTCGCCTGATAAAACATTTGCCGTAGATTCGGTTATTTATTCGGAAAACTTCAATCACTCCAAGTTTGTAGCTTACCGTACAAAAGACGCCATAGCCGATTACTTTATGGAGAAACAGGGCAAACGCCCTTCCGTACGGGTGAATAAGCCCGATCTATACATTAATATTCATATCTCGTCCAACGACTGTACGCTGTCTGTAGATAGTTCGGGCGAAAGCCTGCACAAACGTGGCTATCGTATTGAGCAGACCGAGGCGCCGCTCAATGAGGTACTGGCCGCCGGCATGATCATGAAAACAGGTTGGAAGGGAGAGTCTAATTTCGTAGATCCCATGTGCGGATCGGGCACCTTGCTGATAGAAGCGGCCATGATCGCCCTCAACATTGCCCCCGGTATACACCGCAAGGAGTTTGCTTTCGAGAACTGGATTGACTTCGACCGCGAATTATTCGACCGCATTTATAATGACGAAAGTAATGAACGCGAATTTACCTTTAAATGCTTCGGCAGCGATATTTCCCCCGCCGCCATACAAATTGCCGGGAAAAACATACGCAATGCCGGGCTTATGAAATACATTGAACTGAAAGAATTAGCCTTTCAGCAATTTACCGAAGCGCCTCAACCCGGCATCATGGTCACCAACCCGCCTTATGGCGAACGGATCTCGTCGCGCAACTTAATGGAGCTATATGCCATGATAGGCGAACGGCTGAAACATGTATTCGCCGGCTATAAGGCATGGATAATCAGCTATAAGGATGAGTGTTTTGAACAGATAGGCCTGTACCCCAAAGAAAAGGTGAAGCTGATGAACGGCCCGCTGGAATGTGAGTACCGCTGTTACGAAATGTTTGAAGGTAAAAACAGAGACTATAAAAAAGCGCTCTACGAAGGCGGAGAGCAGAAACGCCCGGAGAGGGATACCGGCAAGCCGGGCGAAAGGCGCGCCGTTAATTTCAAAACAGCCCGCATAGACCGGCCAGATCGCCGCTTTGCCGAAGCTCGCGCCAAAGAAGAGAAGAAAAAACTGTTCAAAAAAGGACGGGATACATCGAATGACTAAAATAATAGAAAAACAACTATGAACATCTTACTATTAGGCTCGGGGGGAAGAGAGCATGCGCTGGCATGGAAGATAGCGCAAAGCCCGAAAGTACACAACCTGTTTATCGCTCCCGGCAATGCGGGAACAAGGCAGGTGGGAACGAACGTGCTGCTACAGGCTACCGATTTCCCTGCTATCAAAGACTTCGTCCGGGTAAATAACATTGATATGGTGGTGGTAGGGCCGGAAGACCCGTTGGTGAACGGTATCTATGACTTCTTTAAAAGCGATCCGCTTCTACAGGACATCCCCGTTATCGGCCCCAGCAAACAAGGCGCCCGACTGGAAGGAAGCAAGGATTTCGCCAAAGCCTTTATGGGGCGGCATCAAGTCCCGACAGCCCGCTATAAAAGCTTTACGGCTGATGACATAGAAGAGGGCTATCGTTTTCTTGCATCCTTACAGCCCCCTTATGTATTGAAAGCCGACGGGCTGGCGCTCGGAAAAGGCGTACTGATCATTCACTCGCTGGAAGAAGCCAAAAAAGAATTGTATGCCATGCTGTATGGTCTGTTCGGCGAGGCCGGTAAAACAGTTGTTATAGAAGAGTTTCTCGACGGCATCGAATGCTCCGTTTTTGTTGCCACAGATGGGGCCGGGTATAAAGTATTGCCCGTAGCCAAAGACTATAAACGGATAGGAGAGAGCAATACCGGACTGAATACCGGCGGAATGGGCGCCATCTCGCCTGTACCCTTTGCCGGCGACGCCTTTATGCAGCAAGTAGAAGAGCGCATCATCCGCCCCACGATAGAAGGGCTGAAAGCTGAACATATAGATTATAAAGGCTTCCTCTTCTTAGGCCTCATCAAAGTAAAAGGGGAACCGATGGTGATTGAGTACAACTGCCGCCTGGGCGATCCTGAAACGGAAGCCGTTATCCCGCGCATCCAAAGCGACCTGGTGGAGCTACTGGAAGGAATCGCCCAAGGCAACTTAACAGACCGCCCACTGGAAATAGACGAACGCACCGTAGCCACCGTAGTATTGGCAAGCGGCGGCTATCCCGAAGCTTATGAGAAAGGCAAAGAGATCAAAGGGCTCGACGGCGGCTGGCCTGCCACCGTAGTATTCCACGCCGGCACAAAAGAATCGGAAGGGAACGTACTTACGAACGGAGGACGCGTAGTAGCCCTCAGCTCTTACGGAAACAGTATGAAAGAAGCTTTAACCCAATCCTATAAAACAGCCGGAGCCATCCACTTTGAAAAGATGTATTTCCGTACAGATATAGGATTTGACTTATAACCATAGCGAGATGAAGGGAAGGTATCCGTTTCAGATAAAACAATATGCGATTGATACGCCTGCCACTTATTTTTTACTGCTGGCCGCTTCGCTTGTATGCTGGATTGTGGGATACGTTTTCTCTGTTGGCTACCCTGTTTACGGAGATGCTTCTTCCACGCCTTTATGGGACACGGTGTGCAGCCTGTTGCCCGATAAGGGCGTTACTTATTTGATTGGCTTGCTGCTAATGGTAGGAGGGGCCTTTCTGATACACCGGGCTAATTACATATTAGTGATCATCCGCGAAAAGACCTTTCTTCCCTTTCTTATTTATATTCTGCTTGTCAGTAGCAATCCGGCCTTTTTCCCGCTCAAATCTACCTCTGCCGGCGTGTTTTGTCTCATCCTGGCGATGTATCAATTATTTATCTCTTATCATGATGAGCGGGCTACCGATAAGGCTTTCAATGCGGCGTTGTTTATTGGCGCCGGAAGCTTGTTCTGGGTACATATTCTGTGGTTCTTCCCCTTATTCTGGCTTGGGATGTATAATTTCAAGGCCTTGAGCATACGTACCTTCTTAGCCTCGCTGATCGGATTAAGTACCGTATACTGGTTTCTTTTGTTCTGGAGCTTCTTGCGATGGGACTTCACTTTTTTCACGGTTCCCTTTTCCGCTTTAGGGAAAGTCGGCTTTCTTCAGGTTACGGGTATTGAGCTCATCGACTGGGTTATTATTATCTACCTGGCTGTTTTAACGCTCATCGCTGCCTTGTATATTATTACCCACGGATACGATGACAATATACGGACACGCCAATACCTGTTTTTCCTGATTCTTTTTGCCATCATGTCGTTCGGCTTATTCTTTCTGTACGAACAATCGTCCGACGAATTTTTAGGTATCGCCTATATGCCTGTCTCTATTTTATTAACCCATTTTTTTACGGTTAAAAAAGGGAGGAGCAGGTACCGGGGGTTCTATTTATCATTTGTGGTTTATATCGTTTTATCATTTATCCGCCTGTGGAATTTTTTATTGAATACGGTTATATAGGGGTCTTTATCGCTTCTTTTCTGGCGGCCACCATCCTGCCTTTCAGCAGCGAAGTGGTGCTGACGGGCGTGCTGCTGGCCGGGGCGTCGTACTGGCCGTGTATGATAGCGGCAACGATCGGCAACTTTCTGGGGGGGATGACCTGCTATTGGCTCGGTATGCTGGGCAAGGTAGAATGGATAGAAAAATACCTGAAGCTGGATAAGGCAAAGCTGGATAAGGTACACTACTGGGTAAAGAACAAAGGGGCGTGGACGGCTTTTTTTGTTTTCCTGCCGGGTGTGGGCGATTTCATTGCCGTAGCCTTGGGGTTTCTCCGGGCGAATGTGTGGATCGTTGCTATCTCTATGTTCCTGGGGAAAGCCGTTCGCTACTGGGTATGGATGGAGTTTGTTTTTAAAGTGCAGTCGATGTTCTAAAAACGTATATATTATGGAGTTCCGAACGCCCGTTACAATCCCCGGATTGATCTTTGATTTTTCATATCAGGACGACATCATGCTGATGGGTTCCTGCTTTGCCGAAAATATCGGGACGAAGCTCTACGAGGCTAAGTTTACGGTAGACATCAATCCTTTCGGGATACTTTACAATCCGGCATCCGTGGCCTTATCACTAAAGGCCTTATTGCATCCGGCACAGTTTTCGGCGGATGATTTGTTCGAGCATGAAGGGCTTTTTCACAGCTTTGCCCATCACAGCCGGTTCTCGTCTCCTTCGCCCGATGAGTCGGCTGATAAGATCAACCGGCGGCTGGCTGTTTCGTCGGCTACTATAAGCAACGCCTCCCGGCTTATCATTACGTTCGGGACGGCATTTGTTTACCGCCTGAAAAGTACCGGGCAGATTGTTTCCAACTGCCATAAGCTGCCAGAGAAGATGTTCTCTCGCGAGCTCGTTTCGCCGGATTATATCATAAGCGAATGGAATACGCTCCTGCTCTCGCTATGGGAACAGAATCCGGATATAAAGCTATTATTTACGGTCAGCCCGGTACGCCATTGGAAAGATGGCGCCCACCATAATCAACTGAGTAAAGCAACGCTCCTGCTGGCTATCGACGCCCTGCAAAGGAAATACCCGGAACGTATCGGCTACTTCCCGGCGTATGAACTATTGATGGACGAATTGCGCGACTACCGCTTTTATGCCGGCGACATGCTGCATCCCTCTCCTGTAGCGATAGACTATATCTGGGAATGTTTCGTGCGTCATTGCCTGGCAGGTGAATCGCAGACGCTTCTGCAGGCATGGCGGGAGATACAAAAAGCGATGGATCACAAACCGTTTCAGCCCCAGAGTGAGGGATACCGGCGGTTTATCTCGCAAACTTTGTTAAAGGCAGAACAGATTAGCCGGAAATTTCCTTTCTTTGATATGACAAAAGAGATTGAACAATTGAGGTCTAAAGTAGATAATATATGAATTATACGATAAAAGAAATAGCAAAGGTAATAAACGCAAAAACAGTGAAACTGCATGAGGCAACCATCCGTATTTTGCTTATCGACAGCCGCCGGCTCTCCTTTCCTGAAGAAAGCCTTTTCTTCGCACTAAAGACGAAAACAAACGACGGGCATAAATACATCAGGGAGCTATACCACCTACGTGTACGGAATTTTGTGGTGAGTGAGATGCTTCCCGTATTCGAGCAGATGCCCGAGGCTAATTTCTTAGTAGTGAAAGATACGTTGCGGGCTTTACAGAAGCTGGCCGCTTTCCACCGGAAGCGTTTTGCCATCCCGGTGATCGGCATTACGGGGAGTAATGGCAAAACGATTGTAAAAGAGTTCTTATACCAGCTACTGCACAACGAATTTAGTATCGTACGTTCGCCCCGCAGCTATAATTCGCAGATAGGCGTGCCTCTCTCGGTCTGGCAACTGAACGAGAAGCATACACTGGGTATATTTGAAGCCGGCATCTCCCAACCAGACGAGATGGAACGGCTAAAGCCGATGATTGCCCCTACCATTGGCATTTTCACCAATATAGGAGAGGCGCATCAGGAGAATTTCCTTTCGTCTACCCAGAAGTGTATGGAGAAGCTCCGCCTGTTCAGCGAATGTGAAGCGATTATTTACGATGGCGACAATGTGTTTATATCGAACTGTATCGAATCGGCTTTCCTTTCGCACAAAGCCATCGCCTGGAGTAAAACCAACTCCGAGGCGCCCTTATTTGTAGAATCTATCACAAAGAAGGCCTCCGGAACGGAGATTGTCTGCACCATCATGGGCCTGAGCAGCGCCTATATGATCCCGTTTACCGATGATGCGTCTATCGAAAACGTGATCCATTGCATTGCCCTGATGCTTTACCTGAAACCGACAAGCGTTCGCGACGCCGCCAAGTTCGCCCGCTTAGAGCCCGTTGCCATGCGGCTGGATGTAAAGCAGGGACGAAACAACTGCGTGCTGATAAACGACACCTACAACTCGGACATCAATTCGCTGGACATTGCGCTCGACTTTCTGCAAAGCCGGAAAAGGGAGAAACAGATGAAAAGCACGCTTATCCTCTCCGATATTCTGCAATCCGGCACGCTTCCCAAATCCTTATACAAGAAAGTGGCCGACCTGGTGGGCCGCAAGAAGATAGACCGCATCATCGGTATCGGGCGAGACCTGATGGGATACGGCTCGCTGTTTACGATGGAGCGGGCCTTTTATCAGACAACAGACGACTTCCTGGCATCGCCCGAACTGAAAAGCTTCCGGGATGAGCTGGTCTTACTGAAAGGCTCGCGGCGCTTCCACTTCGAACGTATTTCGGAATGCCTCGAAAAGAAGGTGCATGAAACCATCCTGGAAGTAAACCTCGACGCCATCGTCTATAATTTCAACCATTACCGCTCCCTGCTCCGGCCCGAGACGAAGCTAATCGCCATGGTAAAAGCCTTCGGATATGGCATAGGCCCCGACGAACTGGCCAAGACCTTACAGGAATACCGGTGCGACTACCTGGCCGTAGCCGTAGCCGACGAAGGGGCCGCCCTCCGCAAAGAAGGGATCTCCATCCCCATACTTGTAATGAATCCCGAACTCAGCAGCTTCAACCTATTGCTGGAGAACCAGCTTGAGCCGGAGATTTACAGTTTTCGCCTGCTGGATGCGATGATCAGGGAAACGGCGCGCCGGGGCATCACCTCCTATCCTATACATATAAAAATAGATACCGGGATGCACCGCTTAGGTTTTCAGCCGGACGACATGCCGGCGCTTTGCGAGCGTATTAAGCCGCAGACCGGCGTCACGGTCCGTTCCGTTTTCTCCCATTTAGTAGGAAGCGATTCGTCCGAATTTGATTCGTTCACCGAACAGCAAATAGCAAAGTTCAGGCAAGCGGCAGAAGAACTCGAAGCCGGATTAGACTATAAACTATTCAGACACATACTCAATTCGGCAGGTATCGAACGCTTCACGCACTACCAGATGGACATGGTGCGCTTAGGCATCGGCCTATACGGCGTAAGCGCAACCAACGACAAGGCCTTACAAAACGTAGCCACCCTAAAAACCACCATCCTCCAGATACAGGAAGCGCCAGCCGGCGACTCCATCGGATACAGCCGCATGAGCTACGTATCGCGCAACTCACGCATCGCCGTCATCCCCATTGGCTATGCCGACGGCTTAGACAGACGCTTCGGCAACGGCACAGGCGAGGTACTAATAAACGGCCACCGCTGCCCCATCATCGGCAATATCTGCATGGACACCACCATGGTAGACGTCACCGGCGCCGACGCCCACGAAGGCGACCCTGCCATCATCTTCGGCGAAGAGCTCCCCATCAAAGAACTATCCGATAAGTTAGGCACCATCCCCTACGAAATCCTAACCTCTATCTCCCCACGCGTAAAAAGGGTCTGCTACAGGGAGTGAAATCATATTTCTATGTGGATTTAACCCGTTTATATGTGGAATTGGAAAGTATATGACAATCAATTCAATACCGCCTAAAAGAGAGTAAAAAAAACGTTTCTATGGGGAATTTTTGCCGTTCTATGGGGAATTGGAACTGTTTTGCATGAAATATTCGCCTATTTGCGGGAGTAAACACCTTCCGATACAGCATAAAATCTATTTCTATGGGGAATTAAGCCGTTTCTATGTGGAATTGGAAAGTATATGACAATCAATCTAATAGCGTCTAAAAGAAGGTAAAAATACCGTTTCTATGTGGATTTTTAGCCGTTCTATGGGGAATTGGAACTGCTTTGCCTGGAATATTCGCTTATTTGTGGGAGCAAACACCTCTCGATACGGCATAAAATTAATTTCTATGTGGAATTTTTACCGTTCTATGTGGAATTGGAAAGTATATGACAATCAATACAATGGGGTCTAAAAGAGGGCAAAAAATACCGTTTCTATGTGGAATTTTTGCCGTTCTATGTGGAATTGGAATCAGATTGGCGAAAGCAACTGCACTTTTGGCGAATTGAAACATTCCGCTTTGAAAAAGCCGCAGTTCTGTATGGGATATTGATTAATTCGCTTATTTTCTTAATATTGATATTATCATTATACCGTAAGACTTCGCGATGATTTTTTTTCAGGAAATACACGTCTCTCTATAAGGTATAACCTATTTTCCAAAAGGGCGCACCCGATTTTCAAAAGGGACGCACCCGATTTTCCAAAAGGACGCACCCGATTTCAAAAGTTACTAAAATAAACAATAAGTGATTCTATACAAACCGGTAAAACAATGTATCCATATCGCGACGTCGTCATCGCCGTTTTTCCCCTTCCGCAAATCCGGTGAAAGGAAAATATACGGGTGAAACGTCCACGTTTTACCCTACTTCCCGCTCTGGGAGAGGGTTCTCGATATCTGGTAAAAGCTGAAACGTAGGTTGTAAAACCCCTTGTAGGGAGGGTACATTGAGGGCTACTTCTTTCTAAGAAGTGGAACTGAGACAGATTTACCTGCCCACAAAAGTATAAAAGTTTTTATATAAAAACATTAAATATCTGAAATTTTTTAACAAAGTA